>JAJZEG010000132.1 GCA_021828605.1 Pseudomonadota bacterium
GGGTGATCACCGTGGTGAAAATGAAAAACGGCCCCGGATCAACGACCGCCGGACCCACCGAACTATGCAGGCTCTCCAGGCCGATGGAAATGCCATAGGATTGTACCAACGCGATCAGCACGGTCAGATAACGGGTATATTGGTTGATTTTCTGCTGGCCCGATTGGCCTTCTTTTTTCAGCTGTTCCAGCGACGGCACCGCCGCCTGCATCAACTGCATAATAATGGAGGCGGAAATATAGGGCATAATGTTCAGGGCGAAAACGGTCATCCGCCCGAGCGCGCCACCGGTGAACATGTTGAACATGCCCAGAACGCCGCCACCATTTTGTGACATTAAATGCGTCATCACCGTCGCATCGACGCCCGGAACCGGGATGTAGGTGCCGAGCCGAAACACCACCAAGGCGCCAAGCGTGAACCAAATCCGTTGTTTCAGCTCGGTCGCCTTCGCGAAGCTACCGAGATTCATACTGGAGGCGAGTTGTTCTGCCGCCGACGCCATGGACTTCTCCTGAACCATTGCCCGCCGCTCACGCGCCAGGGTTCGCCTAAACACCAACGGCGCCAATCAGGCTGCTGAACGCAACCTAACTCGGCGCCGCTGTCACTATCATGTGGCGCAAACCGCGCCACGGCAAGAGGCTCAGGCAGCGTCCCCGGCGGATTTGGCCGCAATCCGCGTTTTCACCGAGCCACCCGCTTGTTCAATCGCAGCGACCGCACTGGCCGACGCGCCGGAAACCTCGACGGTAACCTTGCGGGTGATGGCACCGCGCGCCAACAGCCGCACGCCATCGACCTTTTTTCCACCATACAGCCCCGCTGCACGCAGGACCGCTTCGGTCACCGGTTGTGCTGCGTCGATTTTACCCGACTCGATTGCCGCCTCAAGCGAACCGATATTGACCGCGGCGAACTCCAACCGATTGCGATTGGTAAAGCCACGCTTCGGCAACCGCCGGTAAATCGGCAGCTGACCGCCCTCGAACCCGTTCAGCGACACGCCTTCGCGCGCCTTCTGACCTTTGACGCCCTTACCGGAGGTTTTGCCTTTGCCCGACCCGATACCGCGACCAAGCCGCTTTGACTTTAATCGCGACCCGGGATTGTCACGCAGTTCGTTGAGTTTCATGACGCCAATTCCTCGACTTTAAGCAGATGCGCCACCTTGCGCACACGACCCAATGTTTCAGGCGTGGCCGTCAACTCACGGCTTGCATGCATCCGGCGCAGACCAAGCCCCACCAGCGTTTCGCGCTGACCCGGCTTACGACCGATTGGCGAGCCGGTTTGTGTGACCTTCACCCGCTTACCAGCCATTTCTTCAAACATATCAGGCATCGATCGGGGTCTCCTTGTCACGCTTGCCGAACAGATCGGCTACTTTTTTGCCGCGACGCGCTGCCACCGACCGCGGGCTGGCGCAATTGGTCAACGCATCAAACGTGGCTTTCACCATATTATGCGGATTGCGGCTGCCGAGCGACTTCGCAACCACATCGCCAATCCCGAGCGTCTCAAACACGGCGCGCATCGGCCCACCGGCGATGATGCCGGTACCCGCCGGTGCTGCGCGCAACACCACATGACCTGCACCATAATTGCCCTCGACATCATGATGCAGCGTGCGACCTTCGCGCATCGGCACCCGGATCATGCCGCGCTTGGCACGCTCGGTGGCTTTGCGAATCGCTTCCGGCACTTCACGCGCCTTGCCCGCCCCATAACCAACCCGGCCCTTTTGATCGCCAACCACCACCAAGGCAGCAAAAGCGAAACGACGACCGCCTTTGACCACTTTCGCGACGCGATTAATGGTGACCAGCTTGTCGATCAGTTCATCGCCATCGCGATCACGCTCGCGTTCACGACCGCGACCGTCACCCCGGCCATCGCGTGCTTCCCGTGCCATGCCCTACTCCTTAGAAATCAAGTCCGCTCTCGCGAGCGGCTTCGGCCAGGGCTTTGACCCGACCATGATAAATATAGGCGCCGCGATCAAACACGACTTGGCTAACGCCAGCCGCCTTTGCCCGCTCAGCGACCAGCTTGCCGACTGCCGCTGCCGCATCCCGATCAGCACCGGTGCGCAACTCAGTACGCAGCCCGGCATCCAACGAGGAAGCCGCCGCCAGAGTGCGGCCTGCTGCATCGTCGATCACCTGGGCATAAATATGCTTGCCAGAGCGAAACACCGACAAACGCGGCCGACCACCGGATTTTTTGCGGAGCTGGAAACGCAGGCGCAGGCGCCGACGCGTTTCCTTGTCGCGGGTTGAACTCATCATTTCTTTTTGCCTTCCTTGCGCCTAATCGCCTCACCCACAAACTTCACACCTTTGCCCTTATAGGGCTCCGGCGGACGGTAGGCGCGAATTTCAGCGGCAACCTGCCCAACCAAACGCTTGTCGACACCCTCGATTTTGATCAATGTTGGTTTTTCGCAGGTCACTTTGATGCCCTCGGGAACCGGGAACACCACATCATGCGAAAAGCCCAAATTCATCACCAAATTCACGCCCTGGACCGAGGCGCGGAAACCGGTGCCGTTAATTTCCATCGTCTTCGCATAGCCTTCGGATACGCCCTTGACCATGTTGGCGACCACCGCGCGGGTGGTGCCCCACATCATCCGGCCCATCCGCTCGCTGCTGCGCGGCTTGACCGAGAACTTACCGTCCTCGATTTTTGCCTCAACCGTATCGTGAATCGGCGTCGTCAAAACGCCGAGCTTACCCTTCGCCGTCAACACGCCGCTTGCGATGCTGACTTCGACCCCTTTCGGGATCTCGATCGGATATTTACCAACCCGTGACATCTCGATCGCTCCTTAGAAGATCCGGCAGAGCACTTCGCCGCCAACATTGGCAGCGCGCGCCTCGACATCGCTCATTACGCCGCGCGGGGTCGACAAAATCGACACCCCCAACCCGGCATAAACCCGCGGCAATTCACGGATTTTGGAATAAACCCGCCGCCCCGGACGCGAGACGCGATGGATTTCCTTAATCACCGGCTCGCCTTCGTTATATTTCAACTCAATGCGAAATTGAGCCACGCCAGGCCGCAATTCCTCTTTCGAGAAGCCACGAATGAAACCTTCGCGCTTCAACACATCGAGCACATTCGCGCGCAGATGGGACGCAGGCGCAACGCATGCTGCCTGACGGGCCCGCTGGGCATTACGAATACGGGTGAGCATGTCACCCAATGGATCGGACATCGACATTGCAGATCCTCGCTTACCAGCTCGCCTTGACCATGCCCGGGATTTGCCCGGCACTGGCAAGATCACGCAACGCGATGCGGCAGAGTTTGAATTTCCGATAATTGCCGCGCGAACGCCCGGTCAACTCACAACGCAACCGAATACGACCCTTCGCGCCATTGCGCGGGAGCTGTGCCAGTTTCAACGTCGCATCGAACCGGTCCTCGACCGGCAGCGTGCGGTCCATAACGATTGCCTTCAGCACGGCACGCTTGCCAGCATCACGCTTCGCCATTTTGGTCCGCATGTTATTCCGATTGACCTGTGAGGTCTTCGCCATCGTTCCTATCCTCCGGAACCTGCCGGCATGACCCGGCGGTTTTCCATAAACGCGTGTACTTGTATCGAACTCGTCAGAAACTGCCGTTCACGACGCGAAAGGCAGGTCAAAACCCTTAAGCAGTGCTTTGGCCTCGGCGTCGCTGCGTGCGGTGGTCACGAACACGATGTCCATGCCGCGCGTGGCATCCACCTTGTCATAGGCGATTTCAGGGAACACCATCTGTTCCTTGAGACCCATGGCAAAATTGCCTCGCCCGTCAAAGCCTTTGTTCGCCGGAAGCCCGCGAAAATCGCGGACGCGCGGCAGAGCAATCGTGACCAGACGGTCAAGGAATTCATACATTCGCTCGCGGCGCAGCGTGACCTTACAACCGATCGGCAGGCCTTCGCGGATTTTGAAACCCGCAATCGCCTTTTTCGCCACGGTTTTGACCGGCTTTTGACCCGCAATCAGGGTCAATTCAGCAACCGCCGCATCAAGCTTTTTCTGATCCGCAGCCGCTTCACCGACACCCATATTGATGACGATTTTTTCCAGCTTCGGCACCTGCATCACGTTGGTATAGCCGAACTCCTTTTGGAGCGCAGGCTTCACCACCGCCTCGTAATGGGCCCGCAGCCGGGTTAGTTCGCGTGTCTCGCTCATCACTGTCACCTTCAGCCGTCAATCACCGAGTCGCTCCGACGAGCAACCCGCACCTTGCGACCATCCTCGAGGGTGCGGAAACCAACACGGGTTGGCTTGCCGGACTCAGGATCGATCAGCGCCACATTCGACAAATCAATCGCCCGCTCGCGCTCGATAATGCCACCAGGCTCGCCCATGCCTTTCGGCTTGGTGTGATGCTTGGCCATCGCCACACCCTGCACCACCGCGCGATTAACCGTGGGCATCACCCGCAGCACTTCGCCCTGACGACCTTTGTCAGCGCCGGAAATCACGACAACCTTGTCGCCTTTACGAATTCGTGCCGCCATATCACAGCACCTCCGGCGCAAGAGAAATGATTTTCATGAATTTGCGCGCACGCAA
>JAJZEG010000427.1 GCA_021828605.1 Pseudomonadota bacterium
ATTGATCATGACGATTCGGCGGCGATGGAAAAAAAGAAGCGCGAGGGATATTTCTGATGCATACCATGCTCGCCACCCGCTCATTGCTGCGTCTGCTCACCTGCGGTTCGGTCGATGATGGTAAATCAACGCTGATTGGCCGGTTGCTGTTCGATACCGATAACATCCCCGATGATCAGCGCGCCGCGTTAGAGCGCGATTCGCAAAAATTCGGCACCGATGGCGCGAATATCGATTACGCCTTGCTGGTCGATGGGCTGGAAGCCGAGCGTGAACAAGGCATTACTATTGATGTCGCCTACCGCTTTATGGCAACGCCGCGCCGCAAATTCATTATCGCCGATACGCCCGGCCATGAGCAATATACCCGCAATATGGCGACGGGCGCATCAAACGCGGCGCTCGCTATTTTGTTAGTCGATGCGACCCAGGGCCTGCTCACCCAAACCCGGCGGCACGCCTTTATCGCCGATTTGCTCGGCATTCGCGATATCGTGCTGGCTGTCAATAAAATCGATTTGTGCTCCTATGATCAAAAAATATTCGCGGCCATCACCGAGGAATTTGCCAAAGTCGCCAAGAATTTCCGTTTTGACACCATAACCGCCATCCCGCTTTCAGCGCGCCGTGGAGATAATGTGGTGCATCCCAGCACCGCGATGGTCTGGTATCAGGGCCCGACGCTGCTCGATCATTTGGAAACCATCGAGCCGCGCCGCCCGGATACCGGCCCGTTTCGTTTGCCGGTGCAATGGGTGAACCGACCGGATGCGACGTTTCGGGGTTTCACCGGCACGATTGCCGGCGGCCATATCGCGGTGGGCGATCCGATTACCGTTGCGGGATCAGGACAATCAAGCCAGGTTGAGCGCATCATTACCGCGCAAGGTGAGGTGCCGCAGGCCCGCGCGGGCGAAGCGGTTACTCTAACATTGAGCGAGGAGATTGATATTTCGCGCGGCGATATGCTGGCCACGCCCACCGCCCGGCCTGACGTCGCGGATCAATTCGCCGCTGATTTGATCTGGATGGATGAAGCGCCTTTGTTGCCGGGTCGCCCCTATTTGTTTCGGATCGGCACGGCATCGGTCTCGGGCGTGGTGTCAAAAATCAAACATCAGGTTGATGTCGCCCATTTCGAGCATCTCGCGGCGAACCGGCTTGAGTTGAATGCCATCGGCTCGGTCAATATTTCGCTTACAGCACCGGTGGCTTTTGATCGTTACGAGGATAATCGCCGCACCGGCAGCCTGATCATGATCGATCGGGTCACCAACGCGACTGTTGCCGCCGGGATGATCCGGTTTCCGCTGCGCCGGGCGAGCAATATCCATGTGCAAACCCTCACGGTGGGCCGCGCCGATCGGGTGGCGCGCAATCGCCATCGCCCGGCGATCCTGTGGTTCACCGGCCTGTCAGGCTCCGGCAAATCCACCATCGCCAATCTGCTGGAAGCCAAGCTGCATGCCGATGGCGTGCATACCTATCTGCTCGATGGCGATAATATTCGTCATGGTCTGAACCGGGATCTGGGCTTTACCGATGCGGACCGGGTGGAAAATATTCGCCGCGTTGGCGAGGTGGCAAAATTATTTGCCGATGCCGGCAGCGTGGTGCTGGTCAGTTTTATCTCGCCGTTCCGCGCCGAGCGGCAGATGGCGCGCGAATTGGTCGAGCCGGGCGCGTTTCATGAAATATTTATCGACACACCCATCGATGTTTGTCGGGCGCGTGACCCAAAAGGCCTGTATCGCAAGGCCGACGCCGGTGAAATCCGTAATTTCACCGGTATCGATAGTCCGTATGAGCCGCCTGAGGCCGCCGAATTTGTGCTCCGCACGGCGGAGGCTGAGCCGGATCGGTTGGCCGATGATTTGTTCCGCGCGGTGCGCCAGATTATCGCGCTATAGTCTGGTTATCAGGATTGCGGGATCATCGGCGGCGGCGGGTGATAGGGTTTACGCCGATCATGATGCATGGCGGGCGCGCCGACATCGCCGATTCGCACGCCAGCGGCGATATGCACTTGATTGCCGAGTGAGGCATGGGAAATCTGGCTCCCTTGGCCCACGGTAACATGCTGACCGATCACCACATCCCGACCGATAAACGCATCGCGGCCAATCGTCGTGCCGGAGCCGATGCGCACGCCCGAGCCAACCAGGGTGGTGTTTCCCATCCCGCCACCCGCGCTGCCCGCTTGCGCGTTATTTGGCGTTATGACCGGTGGAATCAGCGGCGGTAACGCCGTAATCGCCGGAGGCGGCGCGGGTTTGGGAGCCGGTGGCGGCATTGCACAGCCGCTTAACGCCATCACGAGGCTCGACACGCCGACGATCATTCGTTTCATAACATACTCCAACACGTAAGCCGAATTTGTTCTGGTCAGGTTTATTTTTCAATCGTATGATGTCAACAGCAATTAGACAAGAGGTTAGGAAATAGCCAATCATTCAGGGCGTCCGCCATAATTGTGGTTATCACCGATAACCTTATGATCATGGCGATGGCAGCATGGGGCGATGGCAGCATGGGATGAGACTGCCGCGCCGATCATCGGGCGGCGATCACGTGAAGCGCGACAAGGGTGTCACCAATTTTGATTGTTAGGTTATTCACATGACGAAATTTTTTGAGCTGAACAGGTTCCGTTTTCTTCTCGGGTGTTTGTGCGTTTCAATGATGGCTTGCTCAGGGGTTGCTGACGCCTCAGCTTTGGCCACGAAGCGATTGCGCGAGGTGGTGGCAGGGAACACCGCGTTTCAGGCGCATGATTATCGCACGGCGCTGGCCAACTGGCGCCGCGCCGCTCGCACTTGGCATGGGCATCCCGGGAATATGGTCGCCCAAACCAATCTTGGGCTGCTCTATTTGGTGGGTGATGGTGTGGCAGCCAATCCGGCCATCGCCGCCCGCTGGTATCAGCGCGCCGCCATCCGGGGCGATGCCCAGGCCCAGAACAATCTGGGAACCATGATCCAGCAGGGGCGTGGGCTCGCGCAAAATAATCGCGCGGCGGTGCGGTGGTATCGGCTTGCCGCGCGACAGGGCTTTGCCCCGGCGGAATATAATTTGGCGATGATGACGCAATCAGGCCTGGGCACGACCAGAAACGGTGCGGCGGCGGCGCGTTGGTACCAGGCGGCGGCGTTGCAGGGTAATGCGCAAGCGGCTGACAGTCTGGGCGTGCTCTATCAAACCGGTCATGGCGTGCCGCAGCAATTATCGCTGGCCGCCCATTGGTTCAAGCGCGCGGCGCAAGCGGGCGATGCGCGGGCGCAATATAGTTATGGCTATTTGCTGCAAACCGGGCAGGGCGTCACCCGGAATGGGCAACAAGCCCTGCATTGGTTTCGGCGCGCCGCCCAGCAGCGCGTGGTGCCCGCCGAATTCGCCCTGGGGGTGATGGCCGAGCATGGCTGGAACATGAAGCTTAATCCCGCCGCCGCCGCGCAGTATTATGCCAAGGCCGCCCGGGATGGCTGTTGGCAGGCGGCCTATAATTTAGGGCGGATGTATTGGCTCGGCGAAGGGATCCCGCATAACCCCGGCCTGGCGGCGCGGTGGTTCAATTATGCCCACCAGCTTGGCGCACCGATCAAGGTCTAGAGTGTTTCTCACATGATGAGAAACACTCTGCTCATATTTTGGCGAGCAATTTCAATCAGATGATTATTGCTCTAGCTGGATAATTCTCGCGAGCGGCGCGTCGCCGCCTCAATCGCCGCGTCGATCGCGTATGGCCAGGCTTCGGGCTGCATCAGAACCGCCAAGGCGCGTTCGGTGGTGCCTGCTTTGCTGGTGACCGCGTGGCGCAGCGCCTCTGCGGTCTGGTCGCTCGCGGCGAGCAGGGCGCTCGCGCCGATCACGGTTTGCCGGGCCAATCTGGCGGCTAAATCCGCTGGAATGCCTTGAGTGATCGCGGCGCGCTCCAATAATTCCACCAGCAAAAACACGTAAGCCGGGCCGCTGCCGGAGACGGCGGTGACCGGGTCGAGCAACCGCTCATCATCGACGAAGGCAACCTCGCCGACGCAGCGCAAAATCGCGTCCGCCAAGAGGCGCTGGGCCGGTTGCACTGCCGCGCCCGCACAGACCACGGTGATCCCCTGGCGCACCGACGCGGGCAGATTGGGCATGGCGCGCAGCACCGCCGCTTCGGCGCCAAATTGTTCGGCCAACCAAGCGAGGGTTTTCCCGGCCATGATCGAGACGATGATCGTGCCGTCGGCCCGCCCGATTAACGGCGCAATCGCGCTCGCGGCCAGCTGCGGCTTCACCGCGAGAATGATCGCACCGGGGGTGAAATCGGCCGGAATCTCGGCGCAGGAGCGCCTTAGACTCACCCGTGAATCGGGGTTCGGGGCGAGGGCAGGGTCTGGATCGATCACCACCACCCGCTCAACGCCTTCAGCGAGCCAGCCCGCCACCATCGCCGAGCCCATTTTTCCGCCGCCCAAAAGCAGCAAGGTCGGCAGCGCGCTCATGCTTCGCCGACGCACTCCAGCATCGCCGCCGCCAACGCCTCATCGGGTGATTTGCCGCCCCACAACACGAAC
>JAJZEG010000283.1 GCA_021828605.1 Pseudomonadota bacterium
GATCTGGTGCAAGCTGGGGCGCGCTTTTGAGCAGGGTCAGATGGGTATGGCGGGCGATCAGGGTGATTGGCGCAATGCGACCATGCAGCAAGGCGAGCGGGCTCAAAGTGATGCGGAGATGCGAGATGGTGCCTTGGATCGGGCGGCTGGGATTGATCAGGACGATGGTGGAGAGGCGAAGATCGAGCGGGGCGCCGCCGCGATGGAAGCCTTCCCAGGCGAGTTGGGCGCGGGCGATGGTGATTTTGGTGCCGGGCAGGGCTGCGCTGGCGGCGGTGGCGATGCGTTGCGCGAGAAACGGGATGGTGACCGGGCCGCGCGCGAGCCGCCAGGAGGCGGCGCCGAAGGCGAGCAGGATCACCAGAAAAATCGTGCCCAGGCTGCGCACAAAATGATAGGCGGTGGAGGCCGCGACCTGGCCGACTTGACGTAGCCCCTGGCTCATCGAAGGATTGACCGATGAACCGCAATCGATCCGTTAAAACTGGTTTTCCAGAGCCGCATGATGGCGCGGCGGCGGCGCGGTTGATTGAGTCGTTTGGCGCACTCAGCTTGCGCGCACAACGTGTGGCGCGCAGTGCGCGGGGACGGGCGGCGCTGGCGGCGCTGGGGGGTCATGCGCCGTATTTGGCGATGTTGGCGCTGCGCGAGCCGGATATTGTGATCCGGCTGCTGCGGCGGCGCGGGTGATGGCGCGGGAATTGCGCGCCCTGGAACGCTTGGATCTGGCGGCATCGCGCGCGCAGATTGCGGCGCGGTTGCGGGGTGCGAAGCGGCGCGCGGGGCTGGCGATTGCGCTCGCGGATTTGGCCGGGGTTTGGCGGCTGGAATCGGTGACGCGCGCATTGTCCGACCTCGCGGAGGCGGCGGTTGCGGCGGCGGTTCGACATTTGTTGAATGAGGCGCATCGCAAAGGGGTGATCACCCTGCCCTTCCCGCGCGAGCCTGAGCGCGGATGTTGCTTTGTGGTGCTCGCGATGGGGAAACTCGGCGCGCGCGCGTTGAATTATTCCAGTGATATCGACCTCGTTTTGTTGTTCGACCCGTCATCTGGCGTGTACAAGGAGGATGCGCAATCCGCTATGGTCAGGCTGGCGCGCGATTTGGTGCCGTTACTGGCGGAATCGGATGCGAATGGTCGGGTGTTTCGGGTTGATTTGCGCCTACGCCCTGACCCCGCCGCGACCCCGCCGGTGGTTTCGCTTGCGGCGGCCTTGACCTATTATGAAAGCCACGGGCGAACCTGGGAGCGCGCGGCTTATATCAAGGCGCGGCCGATTGCGGGGGACCGGGCGTTCGGGGCCGCGTTTTTAGAGCAGATCAGGCCGTTTATTTGGCGGCTTTATTTAGATTTTGCCGCGATTGCCGATATCCATGCGATGAAGCGGCGAATCGATCAGCGCCATGATGATCGGCCCGGCGCGCTGTTGGGGCGCGATGTGAAATTGGGGCGCGGTGGGATTCGCGAAATCGAGTTCATTGCGCAGACTTTGCAACTCGTGTGGGGCGGGCGCGATCCGGTGTTGCGCATCCCCAGCACGTTGGGCGCGCTGAGCGCGTTGGCGGCGGCGGGGCATTTGCCGACGGAGATTGCGGCTATGTTGCGCACAGCCTATCGGCGGCTGCGCCAGATTGAGCATCGGCTGCAAATGATCGAGGATCGCCAGACCCATAGTCTGCCGGGCGATGCGGCGGGGTTGGCGGCGTTTGCGCGGTTTATGGGCGATGAGCCGGGGGCGTTCAGCCGGGGGCTTGATCGGCTGATGGAGCGGGTGCGCGCGGCATTTGCCGAGTTTTTTGATGCGGGGGATCAGGCGACCGAGGCGGACCCGCTGGATCCGGGGGATCAGGGCCGGGTGCCGCCGAGCTTTGTGGCCGCATTGGCGCAACACGGGTTTAGCGATGCGCGGCTGGTGGCTGAGCGGTTGCGGGCGTGGCGCGATGGTCGGGTACCCGCGCTGCGGGCCGAGCGGGCGCGCAGTATGCTGGAGCTGATTTTGCCGCGTTTGATTACGGCGTTGGGCGAGCAGCCTGATCCAGATTTGGCGTTCCGGCGGTTTGATCAAATGCTGAGCAGCCAGCGCGCAGGCGTGCAGCTGCTGAGTTTATTTCAGCATAATCCGGCTTTGCTGGATCGGCTGGCGGTGGTGCTGGGCGCGGCCCCTGCCCTCGCCGATCATTTGGCGCAGCATCCAGGCGCGCTGGATGCGTTGCTGGATGTTCAAGAGCGCACCGATGATTTTGCCCAGCGTCTGGCGCGGCAATTGGGCGATGCGCGGGATTTGGAAGATCATTTGACGATTTTACGCAAGCTGGTGCGGCGCGAGGAGTTTCAGCTGTCGGTGGCAACTTTGGAAGGCCAGATTGATATTGATCAGGCCGGGATGCTGCGCGCGGATTTGGCGCAAGCGGTGTTGGGCGCGCTACTGAGCGCGGTGCTCAGCGCGCATCAGCGACGCTACGGGGTGTTGGCGCAGGGGCGGTTTGGCATTGTCGCTCTCGGGCGGGTGGGGGCGATGGAAATGCTACCGGGTTCGGATTTGGATTTGATGTTGATTTACGACCACCCGGTTGAGGCGCAGGCCGGTGCGTTGGATGCGGGGCGGTATTTTACCCGGCTGGCGCAATCCTTAGTGACCGCCTTGACCGCCTCGGGCGCGGATGGGCCGATTTATCCGGTGGATATGCGGTTGCGCCCGTCGGGCAATAAGGGACCGGTTGCGGTGTCGTTGGCGGCGTTTCGTGCTTACCATGCCGAACAATCCTGGACCTGGGAGCGGCTGGCGCTGACCCGCGCACGGCCTTTGGCGGCGACGCGCGGGTTCAAAAGCGTGATTGAGGCGGCGATTATCCGCGCTCTGACCCGATCCGTGCCGGGGGCGACGATCCGAGCGGATACGGTGGCGATGCGCGCGCGATTGGCCCGCGATGCGGCGCCGCGTGATGGGTTTGATTTGAAGCATCGCGCGGGCGGGATGATGGAGCTTGGCTTTATTATCGAGGCGCTGCAACTGATCCATGGCGCAGCACGTCCTGCTTTGTTGGTGCAGCGCACCGCGCTGGCGGTTACGCATTTGGCGCAAGCCGGGATTTTGACGGCGCGGCATGAAGATGAATTGATCGCGGCCGATCATCTGTTTAGACAGACCCAGGCGATGCTGCGGCTGACCGGCCTGACCAGCCCCACCGAAGCGAGCCCGCGTGCGGCGCGCGAGCGGTTATTGGCGGTGGTGGGGGCTGCGGATATCGCGGCGTTAGCGACGATGCTGGATCAGCATGCGCGCCAGGTGCGGCAGATTTTTAATCAGATGATCGGTGATGTGACCAAAGGAGACGGGCGATGAGTGTGCAGGTGGGCGATGCGGTTCCGGCGTTTGATTTACCGGCGAGCAAAGGGCGGCGGGTGAGTTCGGCGTCGCTGCTGGGATCGGTTTATGTGGTGTATTTTTATCCCAAGGCCGATACGCCGGGCTGCACCAAGGAGGCGTGTGGGTTTGGTGAGGCGTTGGCCGGGCTGGGTCATAGCGGCTTGAGTGTGATTGGGATTTCCAAAGATAAAATCACCGCTTTGGATAAATTCGCCGATAAATATCAGCTGCTGTTTCCGCTCGCCTCGGATGGTGAGGGCACGGTGGTCGAGGCGTTTGGCGCTTGGGTTGAGAAATCGATGTATGGCCGAAAATATATGGGCATTGATCGCTCGACCTTTTTGATCGGCAAGGATGGCCGGATTGCGCAAATCTGGCGCGGGGTGAAGGTGCCGGGCCATGTGCAGGCGGTGATGACGGCGGCGCGTGCGTTGTAATAACTGCGCGTTATTCGCGGTTACGTGAGCGGGTGGTGACAGGCGACTTCGCGGCCATCCGGTAAAACACCCCGTTCGGGCTTGGTGGTTTGGCAAATTGAGGTGGCGAAGGCGCAGCGCGGGTGAAAGGCGCAGCCGGTCGGTGGCTTTGCTGGATTGGGTGGATCGCCCGCGAGGCGGGTGCGGGCCTGCTTGTTGCGCGCGGGATCGGCCACCGGCACCGCATCGAGCAGGGCGCTGGTATAAGGGTGGGCCGGATTGGCGAAGACCGAGGAAACAGGCCCGATTTCGACAATATTGCCCAGATACATCACCGCGACCCGGTCCGCGATTTGGCGCACCACGCCCAGATCATGGGCGATGAACAGATAAGCGAGACCGCGATCACGCTGGAGGTCGGCCAGGAGATTGACGATCTGGGCTTGCACCGAGACATCGAGGGCGGAGACCGGTTCATCGGCGATGATCAATTTCGGATCGAGGGCCAAGGCGCGGGCGATGCCGACGCGCTGGCGTTGGCCGCCGGAGAACTCATGGGGAAAGCGGGTGAGCGCGTCAGGGCCGAGACCGACATCGGTGAGCAGGCTGGCGACGCGCTCGGTGATCGCGCGCGCGGCGCCGCGCCGATGCACGATCAAGGGTTCGGCGATGATTTCACCGACGCGCCGGCGCGGATTGAGCGAGGCGTAGGGGTCTTGGAAAATCATTTGCAGCCCGGCGCGGATCGGGCGGAGTTTGCGGGCACTC
>JAJZEG010000065.1 GCA_021828605.1 Pseudomonadota bacterium
GTCTGGCGTACCCAGGATGCTGGGGCCAGTTGGCAAGGGCTGAGCGATGGATTGCCAGCCGAACCGACCTATTTCGGTGTGCTGCGTCAGGCCTTGACCACCGACGCGCTCACCCCGGCGGGCGTTTATTTCGGCACCAATACCGGGGCGCTCTATGGCAGTGTCGATGAAGGCGAGCACTGGCACTGCATCGCCCAGCATCTACCGACCATTACCTCGGTGGAAACCATGCTCGTTGAGCTGTGATGATCGTCGAGGATCGCCGCGTGCGCATTCTCCTGCCCGCAGCTTTATTGCCCTTGTTCCCGCATTGCCCCGGCGCGCTGACGATCACCGCCACCACGGTCGCCGCCGCCATCGATACGCTGGATGCCCGCTATCCCGGCCTGCGCGCCTGCCTGTGCGACGAGCGCTCGGTGCCGCGCCGCCATATCAGGATTTACGTCAATGGCATCCCGGCAACCCTCGATACGACGCTCGATCATGACGCGGAAATCGTGATCCTCACGGCAATCAGCGGTGGTTGAAGGGCGAGGCCGACAACAGCCCAAGCCGCTCGACACCATGCTGGTTCGATGCCGCCGCTTTCGCGGCGATTACGGCTCAAGCGCGTCGACGCCGCAAAAGCTCTGACGATGGCGGGCTACCTAGTTTCTCCCACCACCTTGGCGACCAAGGCCTGCCGCGGTGGTGGGCCGATCTTCTCGACTGGGCAGAACAGCGGATGAGCGTGCCGCGCCACTCAACTTCAGAGAACGACATAGGGCGCGGCGGATTCGGTGACAGTTGATTGTTGATAGACACTGTTTGCGGGCTAACCGGCATACCGCGGTTGATGCAACCAATTATTTCGACTTTGACGGTCGAACCAACCTTTGTCATTGATGAGCCAGACCAATTTGGATAGCACCGACCATGGATGACAACGAGGATGATCAATCGACGGCGAGCCACCAGCCTTTATATGCCCGGGTCAAATCCCTGATCACGCGACGCATCGCCTCGGGAGAATGGAAGCCAGGTTCGCTCATTCCCAACGAATTCCAGCTCGCCGCCTCGTTCAACGTCAGTCAAGGTACGGTGCGCAAAGCGTTGATCGCGATCGAGGCCGAGCGGTTGATCGTCCGCCGCCAGGGTTTGGGCACTTATGTCGCCCGCCATACCCGTGAGCGTTCGCTGTTTCATTTCTTTCGGATCGTCGATCTCAACGACAGGAAGTTTGAACCCTGGAGCGAGGCGCTTGGTTTGAAGACCATCAGCGCCAACCGAAAATTGGCGCAACAGCTGGAGATTGATCGCGGTACCCCGCTCACTTATATCACCCGGATGCGCACGCTCGACGCTGTTCCAGCGATCGTCGAGCGCATTTATGTGCCGACCCATCTGCTCCCGGACCTGCAAATTGAGATCGGCGCCCAGATGATCGACGAGATGTATGTGATCTATCAGGAGCGCTACGGCATCACCATCGCCCATGCGAGCGAGCGCATCGCCGCCGTGCGCGCAACTCCCGAGGACCGTAAAATCCTCGGGATTGAGGAAGGCTCACCGCTGCTGGAGATCACCAGGGTTGCCCGCGATGTCGTCAAGACCGCGATCGAACTGCGCATATCGCGTTGTCGAAGCGACTTATTTAGATACGTTTCAGAATTAAATTAGACTAGTTTGCTGGCCGTCAACAACGCACCGAACCACGCTTGACGATCTTTATAGTCTTATATAAGATATCTTATGTGCTGATTAGTCAGCGCGACATCAACCAACCCGATGGAGCCCGCGCGGATGCCCAATCCCCATGTTCTGATTCACAATCAAAACGATAATGTCGGTGTCGTCGTCATCGAGGGCCTCCAGGAAGGAACCGAGATGCTTTGTGTGATCACGGCCACCAATGATGAATTTCGTCTGACCGCCCGCGCCGATGTCTCGATTGGCCACAAGGTCGCGCTTAAGGATCTCGCGCTCGGCGATACTGCGATCAAATATGGCGAAGATATTGGCAAAATCGTCGCCTCGGTGAAAGCAGGCGAGCATGTGCACACCCATAATCTCAAAACCAAGCGCTGGTAGGGCAGGAGATATCATCATGGCACAACCTCAACTTACCGGCTGGCGCCGCGAAAATGGCCGCGTCGGCGTCCGAAATCATGTCATCCTGCTGCCGCTCGACGATCTGTCCAACGCCGCTTGTGAAGCCGTCGCCCATAACATCAAAGGCGCACTCGCTCTGCCGCACGCCTACGGACGTTTGCAGTTCGGTGCCGATCTTGACCTGCATTTCCGCACCCTGATCGGCACAGGCGCTAATCCGAACGTCGCCGCAGTGGTGGTCATCGGCATCGAGCCGCAATGGACCAGCCGCGTGGTCGATGGCATTCGCGCCACCGGCAAGCCGGTCGAAGGCTTCTCGATCGAACAACATGGCGATATCGAAACAATCGCAAACGCCTCCCGTAAGATCAAGGAATTTCTGCAATGGGCGTCAGAGCTGCCGCGGGTGCCGATTGATATCGCGGATCTGTGGATTTCCACCAAATGCGGCGAGAGCGACACCACCACCGGCCTTGCCTCCTGTCCGACGGTCGGCAACATGTACGACAAGCTGATTCCCCAGGGAATTTACGGCGTATTTGGTGAGACCTCCGAAATCACCGGCGGCGAACATCTCTGCCGCACCCGTGCCGCATCGCCGGCAATTGCCGAAAAATGGTTCACCATGTGGAAGGCCTATCAGGACGAGGTGATCGAAGCTCACAAAACCGACGATCTATCCGACAGCCAGCCGACCAAGGGTAATATCGCCGGGGGGCTGACCACCATCGAAGAAAAGGCCCTCGGTAATCTCGAAAAAATTGGCCATCATACTCAGTTTCTCGATGCGCTTGGCCCTGCCGAAGCGCCGGCCAAGGGGCCCGGTCTCTATTATATGGACACATCATCCGCCGCCGCCGAATGCGTCACGCTGATGGCCGCCGCAGGCTACGTTATCCACACCTTTCCGACCGGCCAAGGCAATATCATCGGTCATCCGGTGATACCGGTGATCAAAATCACTGGCAATCCGCGCACAGTGCGAACGATGAGTGAGCATGTCGATCTTGATGTCTCCGGCATATTACGCCGGGAAATCACTATCGACGAAGCGGGTGAACGCCTGATCGCGATGATCCATCGCGTCGCAAACGGTCGTCTCGTCGCTGCCGAAGCGCTCGGACACCGCGAGTTCGTCATGACTAAACTTTATCGCAGCGCCTAAGCCGCCAAATCGCATCGCCATCCCGCGCACCATCATCACGATGTGCGTGATAGCCAAGATTTCTACACGTCGTATCGACCAGACTTGCTGCTGACAACCGATGATGACAACCGAGGGGCGTGCGCGTTTGTGCAACAATCCTCAATGAACACAGTAACCATAATAAAACATGCGAGGAAACATGAACGCCGAAATCGTCATTCGCCATCCACGCGACGTCAGTCGCTTCATTGATGACCATCCTGCCAGCCGCACCTCGTGGCTGATCGTGCTGATCGCCTTGGGCGGTGTGTTTGTTGACGCCTATGATTTCACCAGCCTCGGCATCGGCGTTGTTCAACTCAAATCCGCCTTTCATCTGACACCTTTCGAATTGGGCAGCGTCACCGCGACGATGGCATTCGGCGCCTTTCTGGGCGCATTGTGGGGCGGCTATTTCACTGACAGGGTCGGTCGGCTGAAAATGTTTCTGCTCGATCTCCTATTTTTGGTCGTCGCCGCGATCGGTGCGGCACTCTCGGTCAATCTGATCATGTTGCTTGCGTTTCGCTTTCTGATGGGTGTCGGGGTCGGTCTCGATTTTCCAGTTGCGCTCAGCTTCATCGCCGAATTTGTCGCCGCGCGCCGCAAGGGCAGCAATGTCAATCTCTGGCAAATGATGTGGTATGTCGCCGCCTCTTCCACCGGCTTGGTCGTATTGCCGTTTTTCCTCGCGGGCGTCGGCGGCGATCTCTGGCGGGTCGCCGTTGGCTTTGGTGCAGTTCCGGCCTTCGTCATTTTATTGCTGCGGTTGCGTTTCATGACTGAAAGCGCGCCTTGGGCGGCACGCTACGTCAGTCTCGAAGCCGCCGGACAGATCCTGGAACGGACTTATGATGTGCGTGTCACCGTTGCCCCTGCCGCAGAAAATCCCCGCTCGAGCACCAAGCCGCGACTCAATTTCGCGAGCATCTTCTCACCGCAATTCCGTCTGCGCACGATTCTGGTCTCGATCATCTGCGCAACCCAGAGCATGGAATATTTCGCCGTCGGTTTTAACCTGCCGACGATCTCAACTAAGCTATTTGGCACCAACTTCATCTATGCAATCCTTGGTGCGATCCTGTTCAATCTGTTTGGCATCGCTGGCGCGGCGGTGGCGATCAAGGTGACACAACGCCTCGGTGTCCGCCGGATCGCGATCTTCGGCTATGCGATCGTCATTGCCTCGTTGATACTGCTCTATCTCGGTGGACCGCATTTGCCGATTGATGGTGCGGCGTTCCTGATCGGCCTGTTCAT
>JAJZEG010000417.1 GCA_021828605.1 Pseudomonadota bacterium
CATTTCAGCGTCTTATGAAGAAGGTCGCAGAGGCGAATCCGAGCGAAAAACGCATCACATTTCACGATTTGCGCCATTGGGGATGCACACGTTTAGCCCCGCTCCATGTTGACGGTCTCGATCTCTGCAAGACGACCGGGCACAAAACGGTGCAACAGTTATCCCGGTATTTCAACCCCGACCCGCTGGAACGAGCGGAGCGGATCACTGCGACAGCAGCAGCCAAGGGGATCGGAGGTTTGGCGAAGCCCGACGCGACGTCAGTCGCTAAGACCTCAAGCACGACCAATCGCGGGGATCACTGACTCGCGCACTCTTTCGTCGCGGGCCGCGCTGAAGGGGCTTGTGCGCCATCGCGGCCTGGCGGTGCGGTAGTTCGACCTCATATTGTCACATTCGTTGCCGTAGGGCCGTCCACCCCAACACAACCCGCAACAGCGCCTCTAGCGGATCGCCTTCCGCCGATCATCGTTTCATGTGGTCCGATAATCCGAAAAACCCTGACTGCCGCATCGTTCACCCCCGTTCCCCAGACCTAATGAATCACGCAACAGCCTTTTTGGCGAGGGGTAAATGGAGGTGCCCCAGTGCCATCGCATTTGGGTTGAACTGAACGCGGCGAGCATTTTGGTCAGGAAGGCATCGTTCCAGCCTGCTTTTTTGAATTTGCTTTTGATTGATCCTTTGGAGCCTTCAAGCTTGGCAAGGTTGAGGGCGAGGCGTCGCAGCATGGCGATGTTTTCTGGGCCGTGATCTTTTCGGTTTCTGGCCTGATCCTCGTTCATGGTCACGTCGAGAACCCAATGCAGGCCGTTTTCCACGCTCCAATGTGCCCGTGCCACTTCGCCGAAGCGCGCGGCGCTGAGTGCTGTGCTGAGCAGGTAATAGCTGGTCTCGGTCGTGACTTTGGTGCCCATCTCGCGGGTGCGCACGATTCGGCCGATGGCGGTCAGGCCCGGCCAGGCATGCTGCTCCTGTAGCCAGCCGATATCGGTGCAAACCAAGCTGGTCCGTATTTCGATGCGCCCATGGTCGTTCTCGACGGTGCGGTGAGTGGCGCAGGCCGGGCGCTGCGGGTCGGCCAGGAAGCGGCGCACGTCGTCGTGCAGGCTGCCCTGATTGCCTTTCAGCGCCAGCACGTAGTCCGCCTCTTGCTCGACCACCTTGGCAGCGATCGTGCGCTGGCAGTTCAAAGCGTCGGCGGTGACGATGCAGCCTTTCAAAGAAAGCAATTCCAACAACTTGGGCACAGCGATGATCTCGTTCGACTTTTCGTCCACGGCCAACTGGCCCAGCAGCAGACGCTGACCTACCGACCATGCATGAAGCATGTGCAGCGGCGATTGCCCCGAAGCACGATCAAACGAGCGGCGCAGGGTCTTGCCGTCAATCGCCACGACGCCTTCGAGCGTGTCGGTAAAACGCTGGATAAAGCGGGTAAAGCAGGCGGAGAACTTATCGGGATTGAGAAGTCGGAACACCCGGCTGAACGTGTCATGGCTCGGAATGCCATGCGCGAGGATAAGAAACTGCCGAAGAAACGGCTCCTTGGCTTGCCCAAACAACGTCATGTCCGAACAGTCCTCGCCGCCGCACAACATGGTGCATAGCGCGGTCATCAAAATCTCATGCAAGTTATGGCGGGAATTGTCCCGTCGCGGATCAACAACATTGCCAAAACAGGCAACAAAATTTTCCATCAGACACCTCGGAGATGATCCCCACCCTTGGAATCCATCTTCACCGCCGCCGCAACCTCACCCCCTCATTCTCCCAAAAATCCAAATGCGATTCCCCTGGGAGGTGTTCACTTCGCGCCAGACCTCCAACGGCGCACGGTTGCTCTACGCCTGATGCGGGCGGGCGGGGCCGTCCATTACTTTGGGCCTAATACTCGCGCCGCTCCTCAAGACGCGGCGGTAGCGTGGCGCGCAAAGCGGCGAGGGTCGCCGTCAGATGGATAGGCTGGGCGGAAAGGATCTCCAAAGACCGGGCTTCGAGCGGATCTTGCCGCGGGTTGCGGCGGCGATGGATTTGGAGGGTTGCGTCACGCTTACGCAACAGGCGGGCGATATCGTTGGCGTATAGAGTGAAAATTGCGTTGATGCAGATGGTGGTCGCGGTATTCGCGGTGAGGTGGAAGCGGTTCGCGTAATGGATGGCGGCGGGTGCGGGGCAGAAAATCTCGTCGGTTACCCAGCGATTGGTCGTGAACAGGCCCGTGGGCCGGCCGCACGGATCGAGTGCGATGGCGATGAGATGATGGATTGGGCCGCGTGCGCCGCGCGGGCGGATGAATGTGTGAATATGGCCGATTTCGGTCCAGCCGGTTCGTTGGGGGCGTGGTTCATTGGCGGGATGGGCATGAAAATAAAATTGCGCGCCGGTGGCGGCGTCGATCCCATCATTGGCTGGGTAATGATTGAGCGCGATGAAAGGATCATCAGCGATCAGATCAGCCGCCAGGTTGCTGGTGCGCTGTTCGAGGTGGCGCAATGATGCCACCAGACGGGCGGCGGCAGCGAGCCTGATAGAGGGCAAACTCGCCGCCATCCGCGATTATTTCGGTTTGCAGGTCGAGCCGGCACCCATTTTGCCGCCGTGCTTTTTCGCCACCGGCGCCCTCATGGGCTTACCCATGGGTTTAGCGCTGCAGAGGGCCGTTTTCGATTTGCCCATCGGTCTTTTCGCCATCGTCGGCTTAGGCGTCGGTTTTGGCGCGATTTTTTTGCCCATCGACATGCTTGGAGGGGGGCTACTGGTCGCCGCAGCCGCGCCGGTGGGGGCGGCGACGAGGCCAGCGACCAGAATGGCGGCGCCAAGGGTGAGTGATTGTTTAGTGATCATCGGTTGCTCCTTATTCGCTTTGAGGCAAATGTGTGTTGCCAACGTGACCCACAAGTCAATTCATCAACACTCATATCTCCAGCTTTTGGTTAGGTAGATCGTCACGCGGGGTTGGTCCTTGCAGCCGGAATCATTTTGCGGAACATCGCCCGTTGATGCCGATCAAGCGCGGCATAGGCCTCAAGATGGTAGGGGATCATCGCAGTTCCGACCCCTATTTGAGCCTTACCGACAGACTCGATATCAGCCGTGATCCGCTGCGAACTGGGATTCGATTGAGCAGCATCCTTCGCGTAGTCGGCATATTTCGCCTTCAATGTCGCGACCGCCGATTTCGCCGCGCCAACCATATCCATAGCCAATTTTTTTTCGGTTTTCTGCTGTGCCGGCGTCAGTCCAAGTTCCTTGGCGTGCCCAAGCACCCAAGCCGGACCGGGATGATGGGCCCCAAAAATCATCGGAAAATCAAGCGAATGAGTTCGGAAATAGGGCCTCCATGAACCGCTCATCGCGGGGCCGGATTGCGCCATGGTCGCGGCGAATGCGGCCGGTGCGATGGCGACGAGCGCTATTGCGACTGGGATCGTCAGGCGGCGGTGTTTCATTGGATCATCCTTCAGTCTATCGCAGGCAAACGGCTGGCTGCATTCCTCGTTCGCATCGATATAGGATTAGGTTTCAATCTTTGAATATAACAAAATCGTGAGCAAAGGTGGGGAATTAACCGATTGTCGCCGGTTTCAGCCCGTTTCCCCGAAACCTGCTCCTGCGGGCAGCGGTTCCAGGCGGATCAGGCGGGAGGTTTCTACGGCGGCCTGACGATGCTTGACGGCTTCACGATAAATAGGATCGCGGACCATAGCAACGAAAGCGGCGACGGAAGGGTACTCGGCGATGAACACCGCGTCCCAGCGCTCGGTCCCCGGACCGATCAACATATGTTCGAACCGCCCGAGCCAGACCTGCCGACCTCCGAGACGGCTGAACACCGGGGCGCTCTCGCGGGCGTAGGCCCGATAGGCGTCGGCACCGGACATCTCCCGTTCGTCTGGATAGGCAGCCAGGGCCCGAAAGCGGACGAGGTTGAGCATGTGGATTGCCCCATCGCGCGGCAACGCCTGAAACGCCGCGAATTGCTCGCGGGTTGGGTCGATTAAGTGGTCCGTGGCCTGGTCCTCTTGCGCGGGGTTGATCATGCAGCAGTCCCGCTTTGCGCTGCACCGGGTTGCTGATCGAGCCAACGTGCCAGCGCGGGCAGGATCCGCTGTTTTGCCTGAAACCCGGCCGTCAGCATCGCATAATCCGAATCACGACCACTCCCTGCGATCACGGTCGGAAAGCCGGTCACGCCCGTCTGCTGGCTGATCCGGAAATCCTGCTCGGTTTCCTCGCGGAGATCGGCGTCATTGAAATGCGTGGCAAAGGCCGCCGAATCGAAGGCCGACTCGCCGGCGATCGCGGCCAAGACGGCAGGGTCGGTGATATCGCGATTGCCGCTATAAAAGGCACGATGGAGGCAATCGAGCAGATTGAGCGCAGCGTCCGGCGATTGCCGGCGCGCAAACACGACAGCACGGCAGGCGGGTTCAGTGTCGTAGATGAAGCCATCTCGCTCGAAGAAGGCATTATCGAACACTTGGCCGGAGGCTTCATGGACATGGTCCCAATGCTCCCTCGTGCGGGCTTTG
>JAJZEG010000328.1 GCA_021828605.1 Pseudomonadota bacterium
GCGCGGCTGAAAAAGGTCGGCGTGCCGGACGCAGCCGCCGGGTGATCGGTTCGCGTCCGGATTCTGCCCGGTCAATCAACCCGGCCAGCCCCGCGATATTGGTGGTTTCAAACATCGCCGCGAGGGGTAACTCAACCCCAAATGTTTCGCGCACCCGTGCGACCACCTTGGCGACCATCAATGAGTCGGCACCCAACTCAAAAATATTTGCATCGACATCAACATCGCTCAGACCCAGCGTGCTGCAAAAGAGCGACACCAGCACATCCTCAGTGATGCTCAAGGCGGAACGCGTGCCCTGGCGGCTGAAATCCGGGGCCGGCAGTGCCTTGCGATCAAGTTTGCCGGCTGGCGAGACCGGCATCTCGGCCAGCGCGATAATCATCGAGGGCTGCATGTAATCGGGCAGCGCTCGGGCCAGTTGATGTTTAAGGGCGGCAATATCGGGCTCAGCGCCATCCGGTTGCGCACAGACATACGCAACTAACCGCTCATCGCGCACCATACAAGCAGCGGCGCCAACCCCGGGCAAGGAAGCGAGCACCGCTTCGATTTCACCCAGCTCAATACGAAAACCGCGCAATTTCACCTGATGATCGGCGCGCCCGATAAAATGCAGCGCGCCGTCACGCCGGCAGACCAAATCGCCGGTGCGATACATCCGCGTGCCCGCTGGGCCAAACGGGTCAGCCACGAACCGCGTTGCGGTCAAACCGGGGCGGTTCAAATAACCGAGTGCCACGCCGGTGCCGGCAATATAGAGTTCACCGATAATGCCATCGGGCGTTGGCAACAACCCAACATCCAGCACATAACAAGTCGTGCGCGCAATCGGTTTACCGAGCGGTGGCGCCTCCTGCCTTGCTGAGGGTTGAATGTCGTGCACCATCGACCAGATCGCCGTCTCGGTCGGTCCGTACAGGTTCAGCACCCCAAAGCCGATCGTCTCAAGCTGTGCGGCAAGCGCTGCGGGTAGTGCTTCACCCCCGGTCAGAATGCGCAAATCCTTCAGCATTTCGGCATCGGTGCCGACTAACGCGTTCCACAATGCAGGTGTCGCCTGCATGATCGTCGCACCACTCGCCGCGATCAGCCGCGCCAACGCAACGGGCTGACGCACCACCGCGCGCGGTGCAATCACCACCCGAGCCCCCGCGAGCAGCGGCAAATAAAGTTCAAGCGCCGCAATATCGAACCCGATGGTGGTAACCGCCAACCAACGATCCGCCGGATCAAGCGGTGCTGCGCGCGTCATCGCCCCCAGCACATTGGCCAGATTGCGCCGCGTGAGCACAACACCTTTGGGTGCCCCGGTCGATCCCGACGTGTAAATAACGTAAGCGGGCTGGTCTGGTTCCAGCGCCAGCACCGGACGCGCGCTCGACAAATCGGCGCTCTCGATTGACTTTATGGTCAGAACGGTCTGGCTCGCCGCTTCGAGTGCGGGCGCGTGGGTATCGTTGGTCAGCACAATAACTGATCGACCCTGCATCGCTGCGTCATCTAACATCGATTTCAGCCGCGCGATTGGCAAATCCGGATCCAAGGGCAAATAGGCCGCGCCGGTTTTCATCACCCCAAGCAATGCTGCAACCATCTCGATGCTGCGCGGCACCGCAACGCCAACCAGGCTGCCGCTCCCAAACCCGCGTTGGATCAGCGCGTTCGCGACCCGATTAGCCTGAGCCTCCAGCGCCCAATAGGTGGCGTGCTGCGTCTCGTAACTTACCGCGACCGCCCAAGGCGTTGCATCGGCTTGCGCCTCGAAACCTTCCGGCATGAAGGCCAAGGGTGCTGCAGATTTTGGAGCGCAATCCGCCGCCAACAGACGTTGATGTTCAGGCGGATCAACCAGCTCAATCGTGCCAATCTGGCGATCAACCGTTAGCCCGTGCAGCAACCGTTCAAGCCGCGATACATGGCCCTCAAGCCCCTCCGCCGTGTACAGGGCCGGGTTGGCATCGATATCAATACGAACCTCTTTGCCATCACCGCGATCATAAACGAAAAACGCGATATCCTCGACCGACCCGTTAGACAAATTATGCACGGCGGTTGGCAAGTCACCAAAGCGCAAATCATAGTCAAATGGCTCGATATTGACCACGGCGGTAAATAAATGCCGCCCCTCACCCAGCAAATTCAGATCCCGGCGTAAATCCTCGTAGCGATAGCGTTGATGGCGCAAGATCTCGCGCACCCGCCGCCCCACCTGACGGATAATATCGCCCACGCTGGCGCCGGGATGCATTTTGACCCGGAGCGGCAAGGCATTCGCCAACATGGATGGAATGCGCCGCAACCGACCATTGGTCCGCGCGGTCACCGGCAGACCCAGCACCAAATCGTCAGCACCAGTGAGTCGATAGAAATAAATCGCCACCGCCGCAATCATCAATTGCGGGTAACTGCCGGATGCGCGTTTGGCCTCCGCGCGCAATTGATCAACGAATTCAGGCGGTAAAATAACCGAACGTCTGAGTAATCCCGCCTCAAGTGACGGGCGATAGGGCGCCAGACCCACAGGGTCAGGCTTGTCCTTAAAAGCTTCCGTCCAATACGAACGTTCGGCGGCAAATCGGTCCGAATTACGATAAGCGTGGTCTTCCTCGACCAAATCAACCAGCGAGCCGAATGGCTGCAACTCTGGCGTTTCGCCGCGGGTATAGCTTGAATATAACTCCGCCACCCGCCGCGCAATCAGCCCACCGGCGAAGCCATCGATCAAAATATGATGGCTGCGGTGATACCAAATATAATTTTCATCACCCAGCCTGAGCAGCCCCGTCGCCCAGAGTTGGTCAGTCAGTGGATCATGCGGCAGCCGATATTCGGCCTCCATAAAAGCAATCGCCGCAGCACGCGGATCCGCCTGATCGGAAAAATCCATCAGCGGCAACAGGCCTCCGACCTCGGGATTGACCGATTGCAACGGCTCACCGCCCACTTCGACAAAGCGTAACCGCGTTGCGGCGGCTTCGCGTGCGATATGGCGCAAAGCCGCATAAAATGCCTCGGCATCCACCGCGCCAAAAACATCAATCTGCTCGGCCAAATTGAAAATCGCGCCGCGAGGACCCAATCGTTGTGCAAACCACATACCACGCTGGGCAATGGTTAGCGGAAATTGCACATTCAACGACTCGCTGGTTTCCAGGGTTTCAACCGATATATCGCTCGCCGCTTGCGGAAACGAAGGGGACAGGTCATTCATGTGGGCACACTGGCATTGGGCGTGGAGGTTGGCTCAGGCTGAAACTGAACGCTCGGTAGCGCGCGCGACATCACGTCAACCCAATGCGTGTCGATATGCGTGATCACGGCATGGCGCGACGCAGGCCCGAAGGCGACCTGCCATCCGGCCGGAACAGGCTGATAGTCAGGCCAAAGGGAATAACAGCCCTCGCCATTCACCAGCGCCAGGAACGAACTATTAGCATCATCGAATGGGTTGGTCATGACGCCCTGTACCTCGTTTTATCGTGTCTTTTATCGTTTAATTTCGTGAACATTTCGTGAACAAATCTCGCCAACAGCACCTACAAACGCGAACCAATCATTGCATGAACGGTATGCGTCCAAACGAAGCGTCAGATGTTCGCATCAGAGCCACTCCCAAGCCCGACGCGAGTGCCATTATATTGTTTCGATTGGCAATCGACGCTTAAACGAACCTTTCGTCCATATTATCTACAAATTTGTATTAGACTAAAATGCCGCAGGCGTGCAAGGCCAAAGCCCCTGAAAAATGGGGAAATGTTAATTTTTCCAGAACGAGGTGGCACAGAAATTTGTCAGGCGATGGGCGCCCTAATGCTCCAACTCTGAAATCCGTTGGATTTCAGAGTTGGAGCGGACGCTGGCAAATTCAATAGCTTATTAAAATTCAATGGTTTAGTGTCCTGCCCCTGAAATTCATCCAATGAATTTCAGGGGCAGGACACCAGGTTAAATCCCGAACAGATGGCTTGCGCCCAACAGGGTGTTGAACACGCCCCATGCCAGCGGAATGCCCACCAGTGACCAATAAAGCACGAATTTCGGCTCAATTTTCATCGGCGCTGTTTGGGCGTTCAGGGGTCCGTTGGTTGCGGATTTATCGGCTAAATTGATCCCCGATACGTCGGTCTGCCACCGATAAATCATTGAATTACAAAAGGCTCCAAATAACAACAACCCCGCCATGATATAAAGCGTGACGGTGTATGATTCCGCTTTCGGCACGCCAATGCTGATTTGATACCGATGAATATAATCGATCAATACCGGCCCCAAAATTCCGGCGGCTGACCACGCCGTCAGCAATCGGCCATGGATTGCCCCGACATGGCGCACCCCAAAAATATCGCGCAAATAAGCGGGGATTGTGGCAAAACCGCCACCATACATTGATAAAATCAGTCCGAAACAGAGCGCCGTTAGGGCAATACTGCCCAAAATCGCCGTATGCGGCACCAGCAGGTAGAGCGCGATGCCTAAAAAGAAAAATACAAAAAATGTTGTCTTGCGTCCGATCACGTCGGACAACGAGGCCCAGGCAAAGCGTCCACCCATATTGAATAGAGAGATAAATCCGACAAAACCGGCGGCGGCGAAGGCGGTAACTTGTCCATGGAACATTTCTTGAATCATCGGGCTCGCCTGGCTGATGACGCCAATCCCTGCCGTCACATTCAAAAATAACACCAACCACAAATAATAAAATTGCGGCGTCCGCAATGCGCCGCCACCGGTAACATCGGTGCTATTCAACCACGACGCTGCCGAGGTTTGCGCGTCAGCCCCTGCGGGCATCCAGCCAACGGGCGGAACACGCACAATCGCCGCACCCAAGGTCATGAAAATGGCATAAATCACCGCGAGCGTAACAAAACAGCCGACCAAACCGGGTTGGCTCGCGGTTGCGAATACATGCATCAATAACACCGATAACGGGGCGCCAATCATCGCCGCACCACCAAACCCCATGATCGCGAGCCCTGTCGCCATGCCGGGACGGTCGGGAAACCACATCAGCAACGTGCGCACCGGCGACACATAACCGATACCCAACCCGATTCCGCCAATCACCCCGTAGCCGAGAAACAGCACGACAATATTATGCAATGCCACCCCAACCGCCGCGACCAGGAATCCGCCCGCAAAACACGCCGCCGCCAAAACCATCGCCCGTCGCGGGCCAACCCGGTCCAGCCAACCGCCGGCAAACGCCGAGGCCAAGCCCAGAAACAAAATAGCCACGGAAAACAACCAGCCCACCTCGACCAAGGACCAGTTTAGCGCCTGTCCCCCCGCCGCCTTACCGACCAGCTTGGTGAGCGGCAGATTAAACACGCTGAACGCGTAGACTTCGCCAATACATAAATGCACGCACAAAGCCGCTGGAGGAACCAGCCAACGATTATAATCGGGTGGCGCAACCGTCCGCTCGCGATCCAAGATGCTCAGAAACGCCATTTTGCTCTCCCCGTATCCGTGTGCCGGTCTTTGTTTCGTTAACGCGACTCTCGTAATATCAGCCTTTATCGCAATTTATCCTGATTACGCAAAGTTATCGCATCGAGCCTGTCAGCTTGTCCACCGATTTGATCCGCTTGTTATCAGTTTTCCGCGGCGATGCCATCGGTTTTACATGGTCTGCTGTCGTTCGATGTTACCGCTGATCTCATTTATGTTGTCGCACGTCACTCATATGTCGCGCCCTGATGACCGGCTTGCCCAACCCTACATGACGGGGCATGAGCATGGCTCACCTGATTTTCAGCTGATCCGCAGCCCGGAGAGAAATCATGACCGCAACCCGCATCGGCATCGCTGGCATCACCGGTCGGATGGGCCAGTTACTCACCGTATCCGTCCCCGCCGAGGGGGCGGACCTGGTCGGCGGTATTGGTCGCGAGGGTGATCTGGCCGCACTCGCTCAAAATTGCGACGTGGTGATCGATTTCACCTTTGCCGCCGCGATTATCCCGCACGCCTCACTCCTTGCGCAAACCCGCACGCCCTGGGTGCTCGGCACGACGGGCCAAACCGAGGCCGATCACGCAGCGATTGCCGCCGCCGCGCGCGTCATTCCGGTGTTCACCGCCGCCAATTTCGCGCCGGGCGTCAATTTGCTGCTCGCTGTGGCTGAGCGCCTCGCCGCCCAGCTTCCGGCCACCAGCCATGATGCCGAATTACTGGAAATGCATCACCGGCAAAAGCGCGACGCCCCTTCCGGCACCGCGATCGCGTTGGCGGAGGCGATCCAGCGCGGCCGGGGCTCTGACGCGCCGATCCCGACCGCGAGCCTGCGCGGCGGTCAGGTTGTCGGTTCGCATACCGCCTTGTTCACCGCCGGTTTCGAGCAAATGACCATCACCCATCACGCGTTTGATCGACGGATTTTCGCCGATGGCGCGGTGCGCGCGGCATTGTGGCTGGCATCCCGCCCGCCGGGTCATTACGGCATGGCCGACCTGCTTGGACTGAACCTGACCATTAAGTAATCACCGTTCGTTGCCTGGTTTGGCTTGACCCGTGCCTTGGTTTCCGTCAATCCGCGAGCGCCCGGGCGTGCGGCCTCGGCGCTGACCCGGTTTTGGGCTGTTCGCGACAAGAGGAGAAATCCATGCGCGATAAAGGCGAGTTTTTGTTCACTTCGGAATCCGTTTCCGAGGGGCATCCCGACAAGGTGGCGGATCGGATTTCCGATACCGTTCTCGATGCGTATTTAGCAGCCGATCCCTATGCGCGGGTTGCCTGCGAGACTTTGGTGACCACCAACCAGATCGTGCTCGCGGGCGAGACCCGCGGCCCGGCCTCGATCACTCACGAATATCTCGCCCATCTGGCGCGCATGGCAGTGCAGGATATCGGCTATGATCAGGAGGGATTCTCCTGGCGTAATGCGAATGTTGATGTGTTGCTCCATGCCCAATCCAGCGACATTGCAGCCGGCGTCGATGCGGCGGGCAACAAGGACGAAGGGGCAGGGGATCAGGGCATAATGTTTGGCTATGCCTGCTCGGAAACCGAAGCCCTGATGCCAGCCCCGATCCATTATTCCCACCTTATTTTGCGCCGGATGGCGGAATTGCGCAAAATCGGCGACAGCCGCGCTATCGGCCTGCAACCCGACGCGAAAAGCCAGGTCACCCTCAAATATATCGATGGCAAGCCGGTGGGTGCTACCTCGGTGGTGGTCTCGACCCAGCATGATGAGGGCATCAGCCAAGGCACGATCAAAGCGATGCTGCGTCCGCTGATCACCGAATTATTGCCCGAAGGCTGGATGTGCAGCGATGAGCATTTCTACGTCAACCCGACCGGTAATTTCGTGATCGGTGGCCCGGACGGCGATTGTGGCCTCACCGGGCGCAAAATCATTGTCGATACCTATGGCGGTGCCGCCCCACATGGCGGCGGTGCGTTTTCCGGCAAGGACCCGACCAAGGTTGATCGCTCAGCCGCCTATATGTGTCGTTATTTGGCCAAAAACGTGGTCGCCGCGGGTCTCGCCAGCCGCTGCACCCTCCAGGTCAGCTATGCGATCGGGGTGTCGCATCCTTTGTCGGTTTATGTTGATTTGCATGGCACCGGGCGGGATGTGGCAGAGGCAAAGGTTGAGCGGGTGCTGCGCGAACTGGTCAACCTCACCCCGCGCGGGATTCGCGAGCATTTGCATCTGAACCGGCCGATTTATGTGCCCACCTCCGCCTATGGTCATTTCGGTCGCGAGCCGGATGCTGAGCTTGGCAGCTTCACCTGGGAACGCACCGATCTGGTTCCTGCGCTGAAATCGGCTTTTGGACGCTAATCTTAAACCGCCGCCTGACCGTCTATACGGTCGGGCGCGCGGTCATTCGCTGCGCCCACGCCAAGTCGTCCTGCTCGATACGCTCTTGCCTCGGCTCAGTTGGCCTGCGGTTCCGTTCACCGCACCGCCCGCAGAATTATGGATCGAGGTCGGCGCGGGGAGTTTCGAGCATGCCGAGGCCATTGCGCGCGCCAACCCGGATATTGGTTTGATCGCGTGCGAAGTTTTTGAGAACGGCGTCGCCTCGCTGCTCTCGCGGCTGGCACCCGGTGATGCCGATCCGGCGACTTGCCCGGTGCCGTCCAATTTGCGGGCCTATCGCGATGACGCGCGCGGGCTGTTGCGCGGCCTACCGGACCAATCGGTCGCCCGCCTGTTTTTGATGTTCCCCGACCCGTGGCCCAAGGCGCGGCATGCCAAGCGCCGATTCGTCCATCCCGATATGCTCGCCGAGGTCGCCCGCCTGATGCCCGCTGGCAGTGAATGGCGCATCGCCAGCGATGACCCGACCCATCAAAATTGGGTGAACACCGTTTTTGCAGCGCAACATCATTTTACCTCTGTTGTGCAAACATCAGTTCGCCCTGATGGATGGCCGGCAACCCGCTATGAGGCGAAAGCGTTACGCGCTGGACGCACGCCGATTTATTGGGTTTTTCGTCGCGTCTAAAATTAACCGCTGTAATTTTTCAGCCGAGGATCATTGACCGTCTGGCGCGGCGCGGGCAGTATCCGCACACCGCGTTGCATTCGTTGATTTGGTGAAACACTGATCGAATGTTTCGGCGGACACCAAAATCAATCGCATAACATCCAAAATACAAAGCCTGGGGAGCAACATTCAATGAGTGATCAATCAAACGACGTGCTTGATCTCGGCGTCGCCGACCATCTGGGTCGTCGCGGTCTGATCAAAGCCGGTGCCGGCGTTGGCCTGACGGCGTTGATGGCCGCACCGGCGGTCAGCTGGGCGGCCAGTGAAAAGCCGATCAAAATCGGCATGATCGACCCGATCACCAGCATTTTCGCGGCCCTCGGCCATAGCGAAATCAAGGGTGCGAAATTCGCCACAGAAGAAATCAATAAAAAAGGCGGCATCATGGGCCGCCCGCTGCAATTGCTGGTCGAGGATGGTGCGGGCAATCCCGGCACCACCGTCACCAAGGCGCAGCGCCTGGTGACCCGCGACAAGGTTGATTTCCTGATGGGTACGGTCAACTCCGCCTCCTCGCTCGCGCTGAGCCAATATGCGGCGCGCCAGAATAAACTCTTTGTTTGCACCGGCGGTCACGTCGATAGCCTTACCGGCGCGTCGTGCAGCTGGAACACGTTCCGCACCTGCTCGACCACCTGGATGCTCACCTCAGGGGATTTTGAAACCCTGTTCAAGAAATTCGGCAAAAAATGGTACTTTATCACCACCGACTATGCCTTCGGTGAATCCGAGCAAGCCGACTACACCACCCAGTTGAAAAAAGCGGGCGGTACGGTCGTCGGCGGCGCACTCGCACCGGTCGGCACCACCGATTTCTCGTCCTACCTGATTGATGTGAAATCGAAAAAGCCGGACGTGCTGTGCCTGCTGCTCGCGGGTGACGATCAGGTAAACTGCATGAAGCAGATCGCCCAGTTCGGCATCGACAAAAAAATCGCCGTCGGTGGCGCGCTGATGGAACTCGAAGTGCTGCAAGCCCTGCCCGAAGCCGCGCGTTACGGCTGGTGGACCATGGAATGGTATTGGAATCAGCCGAAAACCCCGCATGTCGCGGAATTCGTCAGCGCCTATAAAGCCAAATATAAAGGCCAATATCCTTCAGCGCGTTCGTGGTTCGGTTACGCAACGGTTCATGCCATCAAGCTCGCCGTGGAAAAGGCCAAATCGACCGACACAATCAAGGTCGTTCGCGCGATGGAAGGGCTGGTTTTGCCGCCGGAAGTGGCGTTGCAGCCCGGCGCGCCGGCCTATCGTGCCGCCGATCATCAATTGATCCTGTCGATGTTCCCCGGCCACGCGCTGGCAACGGGCAAATATCCGAACTTGTTTGAAGTCTCGGCGATCATCCCTGGCGACAAGCTCGCTCTGCCCGCCTCGGCGACTGACTGTAAGCTGAAATATCCAGCCTAACACGTCACACATCGTGAAACGGGCGGTGCCGTGCGAACGGTGCCGCCCGTATGCTCGCAAAAAATAGGTAAAGCCTGATCGACTTGAACCGGTTAGGCTCTGATACGGGGTTTGCATGGTATTACTGCTGTTCAACGCGTTTAATGGGCTGATCCAAGGAGCGTTCTACGCGCTGATGGCTTTGGGCCTCGCCCTCATCCTCGGCCTTAACGCGACGATCAATTTCGCTCATGGCGCCTTCATGGCGCTCGCCGCTTATTTCGCCTTTACCATGTTCCCCTATACCGGCTTCTGGGGTGCTTTAGTGCTTGCGCCCGTGCTCGCCGCTGGCGTCGGATTTTTTGTTGAAACAACAATGATTCGCCGACTTTATACCCGCAAGGACCCGGTTTACACGCTGTTGCTCACCTTCGGCCTGGCATTGATTTTGCAGGATTTGATCCGCACCATCTGGGGCGCCCAAGGCCAGCCATTGGCAATTCCGGCCGTCTTGAACCACCCGCTCAGCAACACCTATTTCTTTTTGACCGGTTATCGCTTGTTTGTGGTCGGTGTTGCCCTGGTCAGCACCGGGGCTTTGTTCGCAGTGTTGCGCTTCACGCGGATTGGCATTCGCATCCGCGCGGGCAACAGCGATCTGGAAACCATCGCCGCACTCGGCGTCAATATTTATTTACTGCGCACCATCAACTTCATGATCGGCATTTTGTTTGCCGGTGTTGCGGGTATTCTGGCGGCGGGGCAACTCGGCCTTAATCCGAATATGGGCGACCAACTGATCATGCCGGCTTTCGTTGCCATTGTGGTGGGCGGCGTCGGCTCGTTGCTCGGCTCGTTGCTCGGCGGGCTGATTATCGGGCTCGCCTCGGGCATTGTCACCACCTACGCACCAGCGGCGAGCGAAGTGGTGATTTACGTGATTATGGGGGTGATGCTGGTGGTCCGACCGCGTGGCTTGCTGGGCCAGGAGGGTCTGTTCGAATGAGCACACCGTCCACAGTGTCGCGCACGCAAACCACCACGGTTTCCGCGCAAACGACCTTCAATCGTCGTGTCATCGGGAATCTGATCCTTGCTTTGGTACTGATTGCGGTGCCGTTCTGGCTGCCCTTGGTCGGCGGCTATACCGATCTGGCCTCGCGGGTGCTGATTTATGCGTTGGCGGCAATGGGGCTTAACTTGTTGCTCGGCTTTACCGGCGGTCTGTCATTTGGCCATGCCGCTTATTTCGGCCTCGGCGCGTATGGCGTCGGGTTGATGTTGAAATTCGAGACCCATAATATTTTTGTGGCCCTGCTCGCCGGCACGCTGCTCGGCGGCGCTGCCGCTGCCCTGCTCGGCCCGATCGCCGCCCGGCGCCGGGGCATTTATTTCTCAATGATCACCATCGCCATCGGCCAGATGTTTTATTTCATCGCCGTGCGCTGGAATAGTTTCACCGGCGGCTATGACGGGTTGACCGGTTTCTCGCGCCACCCGGTTCATTTACCGGGCTTGACGCTGCCCATGGGGTCGCTCGATTTTTATTATCTGGTGCTGATTTGCTTTGGCCTCGGCGCCTGGGTGCTCTGGACCATCTTGAACTCGCCGCTCGGCCATACCTTCGTTGCGATCCGCGAAAACCACAAACGCTTAACCTTTTTGGGCATTCGCACCCAACGCTATATCGCCATTTCGTTTGCGATTTCGGGCACCATTGCCGCCCTCGCGGGCGGGCTTAATGCCATGTATGGCAATTTCACCTCGCCCAACGTGCTCGAATATACCTTGTCGGGTAATTTCCTGATCATCGCCGTGCTTGGCGGGATGCGTAATTTCTGGGGCCCGTTGGTGGGTGCGGTGATATTCATCCTGGTGCGCGATTATGTCAGCTCGATCACCCATAATTGGATGACGGTCATCGGCCTGATTTTTGTGGTTTCGGTTATTTTCTTCCCGCTTGGCATTCTCGGCTCAATCAAAGACTGGCGCGCTTTGATCTCGCCGCGCATCCGTGAACGAGACGCGCCATGACCCTGCTTGATCTGCAATCGGTGGGACGGCGCTTTGGCGCTCTCCAAGCCTTGTCCAACATCTCGCTCAAGGTCGAGCAGGGTGAATTGCGCGCGATCATCGGCCCCAACGGCGCCGGTAAAACCACCTTGTTCAACTTGATCAGCGGCTTCTTCCCGCCCACCGAGGGTGCGATCATTTTTGATGGCAGCCCGATCACCGCGGTCAATCCGGCCTCATTGGTGCGTCGTGGGATTATTCGCACCTTCCAGATCACCGAGATTTTCCTCTCGCTCACCGTTGCCGAAAATCTCCGCGCCGCGGTCGAAACCGCCATGGGCCTCAATTTGCGCCCTTGGGTCTCGCGCGCCACCCGGGCGCGGATTGAGGCGCGGGTCGCTGAACTCATGGATATCGTGCAACTCAGCGACAAGGCCGACCGGATCGCGGGTGAGCTTTCCCACGGCGATCAACGCGTGGTGGAAATCGGCATCGCTTTATCGCGCGCACCGAAATTACTCCTGCTCGATGAACCAACGGCGGGCATGGGCGATGAGGAAACCCATCACATGACCGCTCTGATCCGCCGCCTGAACAAGGATCAGGGGATCACCATCCTGTTCGTGGAGCATGACATGGCTATCGTGTTTGGCATCGCCGACCGGATCACGGTTCTCGATAATGGCAGCCTGCTCGCGGAGGGCAACGCCGCCGAAATCGCTGCCAACCCCAGAGTGCAATCGGCCTATCTGGGGAATGCGGCATGAGCGCGGTTCTTGAGGTTGAAAATCTGAACACGTTTTATGGCAAAAGCCATATTCTACATGGCGTGTCGATGAAGGTGCACCAGGGCGAATTGATCGCGCTGCTCGGGCGGAATGGTGCGGGTAAAACCACCACCATGCGCAGCATCATGGGCCTGACCCCGCCGCGCAGCGGACGGGTCAGTTTGTTCGACCAGGATGTGACGGGCAAGCCGCCGCACCGGATTGCCAATCTGGGTGTGGGTTACGTGCCAGAAGGCCGGAAAATCTTCGGGCATTTGACCGTCCATGAAAATCTGCTGGTGCCGCCGCAAACCAAAGGCCCCTGGACCATTGAAGCGGTCTATCAATTATTTCCCCGCTTGGAGGAGCGCCGCACCAGCAAAGGCGGTCGTTTGTCCGGGGGTGAGCAGGAAATGCTGGCCATTGGCCGCGCGCTGCTGCTCAATCCACGTTTTCTGATCCTCGATGAACCGTCGCAAGGTTTGGCGCCGGTTATTGTCCAGGAGGTGATGCGCACCATCGCGCGGATGAAATCGGAAGGCATGTCGATCCTGCTGGTCGAGCAAAACGCGTTCCTCGCTTTGCAACTCGCGGATCGCGCCTATGTGCTGTCGGATGGCGAAGTCGCCTATCATGGCCCTGCCGCCGAGCTGGCCGCTGATAAGGAGCGGATCGAAGCCCTCGCAGGCGTCGCTCAGGTCGGATGAGCCCGGACACGGCACGTCTGCCATGCAGCGGCATCGATTGGCGCCCACGCGAGGGCACCCTAACCTGCGGTGAACAGCCACAGGCCCTGTAATGGCTTCCTCGATCCCGGCTCCCGCCACAGCGACCAACGCAGCCGCCATCCGGGTGATGACCGCAGGTGTGGCGAGCATGCTGCTCACGGTCGGGCTGGCGCGATTCATGTATACCCCGCTGCTGCCGGTGATGCAGCACCAGGCCGGGTTATCCATCGTGCAAGGCGGCTGGCTCGCCACCATTAATTATGCGGGTTACATGACCGGCGCCCTGCTCGCCGCCTCGATCGGTGATATCCAAGCCAAATTCCTCGCCTACCGCGCCGGGCTGATCATCGCCGTGCTCAGCACTGCGGGCATGGGCATGACCGATAATTTCGCGCTCTGGGCAATTTTGCGCTTCATCGCCGGTCTGTCGAGCGTTGCCGGATTGCTCCTCGGCTCGGGTCTGGTGCTGCACTGGCTGCGCCATCATGGTCGACGGTTGGAACTCGGCATCCATTTCGGCGGCGTCGGGCTCGGGATTGCGGTGTCGGGCGCACTCGCGATGATCATGGCCCACGAATTAACCTGGGCGCAGCAATGGCTTGCCGCCGGGGCGTTCGGCGTATTGATCCTGGTCCCGGCCTGGTTCTGGCTGCCCGCCCCACCGCGTACCTCTGCCGGCGCCCACGCGACCGATCCCGATCAACCGCCCGCGCGACGTTGGATCATCGGCTTCACCGCCGCCTATTTTTGTGCGGGCGTCGGCTATGTGGTCAGTGCCACCTTCATTGTCGCCATCGCGGCCAAACTCCCGGCGTTGCATGGGTTCGGCAATTTGGTCTGGGTGGTGGTCGGTTTAGCCGCCATGCCATCCTGCCCGCTCTGGGACCGGCTTGCCCGCCGCACCGGCGACATCCAGGCCTTGCTCTGCGCCTTCGCCGTGCTGATCCTGGCGATCCTGCTCTCCGCCTTGACCAGCAGCTTATGGGCAAGTTTGCTCAGCGCCGCCCTCTATGGTGGATCGTTTAACGGCATTACCAGCATGACGCTCAGCATCATTGGCCGCCTCTATCCGAGCAATCCCGCCAAAGCGATGGCGCGGATGACCATCAGCTTTGGGGCTGCGCAGATTATTGCTCCTGCGGTGAGTGGCATTCTTGCCGATCAGACCGGCAATTACCGTGCTGCCTTGTTCATGGCCGCGATCACCATGGTCATCGGCATGATTGTCCTGCTGCCGCTGCGCAATATGTCGGCGGCTTTTCGCCCCTGAACCGGCAGGACGCCTATAAGGCGTTGATCGGGATTTTCAGATAGATTGTGCCATTCGCCTCGGCCTGGGGCATTTCGCCCGCGCGCATATTCACCTGGATTGAGGGCAAAATCAGTGTTGGCATTGCCAGCGTCTTGTCGCGTGCCTCGCGCATGGCCACGAACGCGTCCTCGCTAATGCCATCATGGGCGTGGATATTTTTGGCCCGCTCCTCGGCCACCGTGGTTTCCCACGCGTCATAATCCCGCCCGGCGGGGCGGTAATCATGGCATAAAAACAAGCGCGTCTCGGCAGGCAGCGCAAAAATCCGCTGGATCGACCGATAGAGCACCCGCGCATCACCCCCCGGAAAATCACAGCGCGCCGTGCCATAATCAGGCATGAACAGCGTATCGCCCACGAATGCCGCATCGCCGATCAACCAGGTCATGCAAGCCGGCGTATGTCCCGGCGTATGGATCACCCGCCCTTCCAGCGCACCGATGGTGAAACCATCGCCATCGGCGAACAGCCGGTCGAACTGGCTGCCGTCGCGCTGAAATGCCGTGCCTTCATTGAAAATTTTGCCTAACATCGCCTGTACTTGCACGATCTCGGCACCGATCCCGATTTTCCCGCCGGTTTTGAGCTGAATATAGGGGGCAGCTGATAAATGATCGGCATGGATATGGGTCTCCAAAATCCACTCGACGCTGAGCCCTTCTGCGGCGATAAACGCCAAAATCCGATCCGCCGCCTCGGTTGATGTTCGCCCTGAGGCCTGATCAAACACCAACACACTATCAATCACGGCGCAGCGCGCGGAGGCTGGATCACGCACCACATAGCTTGCCGTATGGGTGGCCTGATCGAAAAACGCCTGAACCGTCGGTTTCATCATTGCTCCACCCCATCCATCGGCGCGTGCGCTGCCAGTCGTTCAATCGAATAGCGCAGACATTCGATTTATTCCATAAATAGAATATAGGAGTGATATCCCGGCTTCAATACCCCCCTCAACCCACCGTTTCGGTCAACACGCCGCGCCGGATCTGGTCGGCCTCGATCGATTCGAACAAGGCTTTGAAATTACCTTCACCAAACCCGTCATCGCCCTTGCGCTGGATGAACTCGAAAAAAATTGGCCCGATCACCAATTTGGAAAAAATCTGCAACAACACCCGCACGCGCCCATCAGCCTCTAGACCTTCGCCATCGATCAAAATCCCCCAATGGCGGAGCGTGTCAATCGGCTCCTGATGGCCCCGCACGCGCTCGGCTGAGCGCTCATAATAAACATCGGGCGGCGGCGGCATGAATTCCAGGCCGCGTTCGGCAATCGCGCTGACCGAGCGATAAATATCGTCACTCCCCACCGCAATATGCTGAATTCCTTCGCCTTTATAGGCGCGCAGATATTCCTCGATCTGGCTCTTATCATCGATACTTTCATTAATCGGGATGCGGATTTTGCCACAAGGCGAGGTCAGCGCCCGGCTGATCAGCCCGGTCAATTTGCCCTCAATCGCAAAGAACCGAATTTCCTTGAAATTGAACACTTGGCTGTAAAAGTCATACCAGGTGCTCATGGTATTGCGCGCCACATTATGGGTCAGATGATCAATGTAATGAAAACCAACCCCCGTCGGTTGGGGATCGGCTTCACCGAGCCACTCAAAAGCCGCCGCATAGGGCGAACCAGCCTCGCCATAGGTTTCCACCAAATACAGCAGAGACCCGCCAATCCCGATCACCGCAGGCACATCCAGCGTTTTATCCGCCCCCTGATATTCCACCGCGCCGTAATCGAGGCATCGACGCAGCGCGTGCTGCGCATCCACCACCCGCCACGCCATCGCCGACGCGCAAGGCCCGTGTTTAGCACAAAACCGACCGGCATGGCTCTGGCGCTCGCGATTAATCAGATAATTGATCGTGCCCTGCCGATAGAGCGAAATATCGCGCCTTTTATGCCGCGCCACCTCGACATAGCCCATGCGGGCGAACAGCGCCTCCAACGCCCCCGGCTCGGTGCTGGCGAATTCAACGAATTCAAACCCATCAGTGCCGGCGACATTCACCGCGTCGATCTGCGCCTTGGGCGCATCATGCGGAAACGGACCCATGCTCAATCTCCTTCAATTATCGGAGATAAGTGTAGCCCAAGGGCGCAGCGCGTGGCTTGCAAACTTTGCAAATTACGCCTTTAATCCGCATGAAATACAGCATTTTGAGTTAATTCATGCAACCAATGAGCGTCGATACCGCCGATCTTGCAATTCTTCGCGCCCTTCAGCGTGACGCCAGCCTGACCAATGCGCAGCTTGCCGATCTGGTTCATCTCTCACCCTCGCAATGTTCGCGCCGCCGCACGGCCCTTGAAGCCGGTGGCTTGATCAAGGGTTATTGTGCGCGCCTGAACGCCGAAGCGCTGGGATTTGGCCTGCGTGCGGTTAGCCGGATTAATCTGCGCACCCATGGCGGCGATAATGACGATCAATTCGTCGCCTTCATCCGTCGCCATAGCCAAATTCGCGGCGCCTATTCGGTTTCAGGTGATGCTGATTACCTGCTCGATATCCATGTGCGCGACCTGCAAGAATTCGCCGACTTCATTCACCATCACTTACTGGCCCACCCGCTGATCGCCCAGGTTCGCTCGGAAATCGTGCTGATGACCATCAAGGATGACGGCGAATTGCCGCTATCGCGCTAATAATAGGGGAGGAAAAATGTTATGACGCTGCTCAGCATGACCGGCTTTGGCAATGATTTTGCCACCGAAGCCTTGCCTGGCGCTTTGCCGCAAGGCCAAAACTCACCGCAAAACTGCCCGTACGGCCTCTATGCCGAACAGCTCTCCGGCTCGCCCTTCACCGCGCCCCGCGCCACCAATGAGCGCTCCTGGCTGTACCGGATTAGCCCCTCAGTGCTGCATTTCGGCCAATTTGACCGCATCACTCACCTGCATTGGCACACCGCCCCGCATCACCCCGACCATGCTTTGCCGCTCGGCCCGCTGCGCTGGGCACCCTTGCCAATCCCCGACACAAAGCTCAATTTTATCGATGGCATGCGCACCATCACCACGGCGGGGGACGCCCATAGCCGGGCGGGTTGCGGCGTGCACCCTGGCCCAGTTCGACGGCGCCGACCCCTTCGAGGTGCTCGTCGACCGGGCCCGCATCGAGCGGGTCGGCGCCCTTCGCCACGCCCAGTTCCAG
>JAJZEG010000076.1 GCA_021828605.1 Pseudomonadota bacterium
CCTTGCGCGCGCTCCGTCAAACCATCGCCGCCCGCATCCTCGCCCGCCTGCCGATCAGCACCGGCTCCATCGCCGTCACCCTGCTCACCGGCTTCGAGCAATCGATCCCCGCATCCGAGCGCCAGGCCTTCGTCACCGCCGGTCTCGCCCATCTGCTCGCCGTCGCCGGGCTGCATATCGGCATCGTGATGGCCACAATCTACGCCCTGGCCCGTTTCCTCGCCGGCTATTCCGAATGGCTGTTGCTGCGCATCCCGGCCAAATTCATCGCCTCCATCGCCGCCTTCATCGGCGGCTGCGCCTATGCCGCCCTCACCGGCTTTCACATCCCGATCCTGCGCAGCCTCGCGATGGCCGCCTTGGTGCTGATCGGCATCCTGATCGGCCGCCGCGCCTTTTCGCTCCGCGGCCTCGCCATCGCCGCGATGGCGCTGATGCTGCTCAATCCCAGCGCCGTTCCCGGCCCCAGCTTCCAAATGAGCTTCTCCGCCGTGCTCGCTTTAATCGCAGGCTATGAGGTCATCGGTCATCATCTCCAGCCCCGACCCGAACGCCGCCTTAGAGGCTTGGGCCGTCACATCGCCGCTTTAGCCTATACCTCGTTCCTCGCGGGTGGCGCCTCTATGCCCTTCGCCGCTTATCATTTCCAGCAAATCCAACCTTATTATATCCTCGCCAACCTGATCGCGGTGCCGCTCACCGCTCTGCTGATCCTGCCGCTCGGCCTGCTCGCTTTGGCCCTGATGCCCCTGCATCTGGCGCGCTTTGCCCTCATCCCGATGGGCTGGTTCATTCGCCTGATCCTCGACCTCACCCATCTGGTCGGCCAATTCCCGCACGCCTTAATCCTGGTGCGCCCGTTTCCCGGCTTTGCCGTCGCCGCAATCGCGCTCGGCCTCGCTGGCCTCGGCCTGCTGCGCAGCCGTGCCCGCCTGATCGGCCTCGCCCCCATTCTGCTCGGCCTCGCTGTCGCCAGCCACACCAGCGCCCCCACCGCGCTGATCTCGGCGCGCGGCAACCTCACCGCCATCCACACCCACCACCAAACCCTGATCCTGGTCGCCGGTCGGCGCGATACATTTCTGCTCCAGCAATGGCGCCCGCTCTGGCCCAGCCAAAATTTCACCATCCACCGCGCGGCGCATTTTTGCGCCAAGGGCGTGTGCCGGTTCGATCACGGCGCCATTCTCTACGCCCTCAACCGCCAAGCACTCGCCGCCCAAGGCTGCGGCGCCGCCCGGCTGGTCATCTCACCCCACCCGCTGCACCATCTCTGCGCGGGCCCCGGTATCACCGAAATCGACCGCTTCACCGTCTGGCGCAACGGCGCCATCGCGTTGACCCTCCATCGCCACCGCATCACCCGCCGCACCGACCGCACCATCGAAGGCGTGCGCCCCTGGGTTCCCGCCTGGCCGCCCCGCTAACCAAAACCGCCAGCGCGTCTCATGGCGCCATATATAAGCCCGCCCCGCCGCGCCCATCCGCCGCCGTGTTCGCCCAACGGCCCTGGCCCGCGCCATCCGCACCGCCTCCATCATCGCCGTCCCGCTCGCGCGCCACCGCCCGGCCAGCAGCCCGCGCCCGCCATAAATCACCATAAACGGCACCATCCCCAGCCAGCCATGCCACTCATGGGCGATCACCAGCCGATTGCGCACATAATAGCCCCAGCGCGCACCACCCCAGCTCACCCGCGCCTGCGCCGTCACCTTATGGCGCACCGCCAAATCCCCATGATACGCAATCACCCACCCCGCCGCGATCGCCCGCCGCGCCAGCTCATATTCCTCCCAGGTGAAAAACAACCCGGCATCAAACCCACCCACCTGCTCAAAACAGCGCCGCCGCATCGCATAGCCACAGCCGACAAACGTCGTCGCGTAGAACCGCGCTTGCGCCCGCCCGATCATCGCGCGCGGATAGCCCCAACTCGTCGCATCCAACGTCCCCCCATCGGCGGCCAGAATCCTGAACCCGATCACCCCCAGCCGGGGTGCCGCCTCAATCCGCTGCACCGCCTGCGCCACCACCTCCCGCCCGGCAAACACCGCATCATTATCCAGCGCCACCATCACCCGGCCGCGCCCCAGCCCACAGGCCAGATTCCGCCCGCCCGGCACCCCCAAATTCACCGAAATCCCGTAAAACGCGACCCGCTCCAGCCCCGCCACCAGCGCGCTCACCTGATCACGCATCGCCTCATCCGATCCCTGATCGAGCACCACCACCCAAAAATCCCCGCCGATTTGCGCCTGCGCCGAGCGGATCGCCGCCATCGTCTCAGCCGCCCGAAAATGACTGATAATCACAATATCCGCGTCGTAATCGCGCGCAGGCGGGACCGATCCCGCCAGCAATACCGGCTCAGCAGGCATTGCGCCCGCCCAGCACTGCGGGCAGCGTGCGCAGCAAAATCACCATATCCAGCCAAGGCGACCAGCGCGCAATATAATCCAAATCCGCCGCCACCCTGGCCACCACATCCGCACGGGTGCGGGTCGGCCCGCGCAGACCGCGCACCTGCGCCAGCCCGGTCATCCCCGGCTTGACCCGATGCCGCGCCCGATACAGCAAGGTCGCCTGCTCGAAGGTAAAATCCCCGGCCTCGGTCCCCGGCGCGTGCGGGCGCGGCCCGACCAAGGCCATATCCCCGCGCAACACATTGAATAATTGCGGTAATTCATCGAGCGAACTCCGCCGCAGCCACCGTCCCAGCCGCGTCACCCGCCGGTCGTCAATCTGGGTCTGGCGCACCGCGCGCGTCACACGATAGCCAGGGGGGGCACCATCGCCAATCATGGTGCGAAATTTCAACACATCGAACAAAGCCCCCTGCGCGCCGACCCGCCTTTGGCGAAACAAAACCGGCCCGGAGCGCCACAGCATCAGCGCAATCACCGCCATTACCGGCGCCATTACCACCAAAACAACGCTGGCCACCGCCACATCCACCGCCCGTTTCAGCGCCGCCGTCCCACCCGGCAAAGGCCGCTCCAACGCGGTCACCAGCCGCAACCCGGCCCCCTCCATCAAACCACCATCCGCCTGACCAAGCGTATCAACCGCCAACCGCAGCAAAATCGGCTGTTCCGACAGCTGGCTGAGCACCATATCGTGCCGCGCCTGCGCCTGCGCATCGCCGCGCGCCGCATAAAACACCACCTCATCAACCCGCTTGGCCCGGATCAACCCCTCCAGCGCCGCAATATCCGGCACCCGCCGCAACCGCGCCCCGTCACGTCCCAAAGCCGGTTCCAAAGCCGCATGGGTCAAACCATAGGCCAAACGCTGCCCGGTCAAAGCGCGCAGCCGGTCCAACGCCTCGGCAGGGCAGGGGGTCGCACTCACCAACACCGCCGCCGCCCCTGGTGCCGCCACCGGATCATGCCGCCACCACACCGCCGCCAGCAGCCGCCCGGCCAAAATCAATGCCAGTGCCAAACTCGCCTGCATCATCGCCCAGCCCGGCGTGATCCGCCCGAGCGCCCAGAAGCCAACCCCCACCCACACCGCGCCATGCGCCAACACCACCGCGCGCACCAACCGTGCGCCATGCCATAACGGCGCGCGCGCTGCCGCAAACCGATATTGCCCATTGATCAGCAAGCCGAACACACTCGCCGCCCCATACCAGCAACCCAGAATTTCCCGCTTAAACACGCTCAAACCGTGCGGCATCACCGCATTAGCCAGAAAAAAAGCCACGAGCGCCGCCGCCACATCGAGCCCCGGCAGCACCACCGCACCCAGCCCGGCCAGGCTCACCCCCGGCCTCTCGCGCGCCAGATCATCGAAGCCAAGGCCGCCTTTGCGCGCAATCAGCTCGCTTATTTGCTCGCTCATGAACCCGTTCCATTCCCAAGGCCCCGCCGCACCATAGCGACCGGAAATACAACCTCAAGTATGTTACTCTATCGGAACACAACCGCCCTGGAAAGTAAAAAATTCACCAAAAACCCCGACATCGCGCCCGCCGCGACCGCCAATACCGGATTAGCCCGCGCCAACGGCTCGGTGGCGATCAACCAGGAATACACGCCCCGGTTGAGCATAAACCCGATCAAATTCACCGCTAAAAACCGCAACCACTGCACATGCGCCGCCCGATGCACCCGGTCGCGAAAGGTCCAAAACCGGTTCACCGCCCAGTTGGCACTCGCCGCCACAAAATACGCAACCATCCCCGCGCCATACAGGCCGAGCGCGCCGCGCAGCGCATAAACGCACGCCACATCCACGCAAAACCCGCCCGCCCCCACCGAGCCAAACCGCAAAAACTCCGCCCCCGCCGCCCGATGCCGCGCGGGCAGCCGCGCCACCACCCAGGCAAACGGATCAAACATCTCTCACCCTCTCCAAATCGTCCGGTCACCTTGGTCCGCGCCAAAATCGCATCGCGCCAGCGGAATTATCATGCAGCCCGTCTTGACCAAAACTGATTCCTCTCCTCATCATGGGCGGTGGCTTAAATCAAGTCGGACTTATCGAGCAGCGCGCGCGGTGACGGG
>JAJZEG010000370.1 GCA_021828605.1 Pseudomonadota bacterium
GGCCGAAACCGGCGCCCCGCTCGCCGGTGAAATGTCCGGCCATATTTTCTTCGCCGACCATTGGTACGGGTTCGATGACGCGCTCTACGCCGCCGTGCGCGTGCTCAACGCCCTGATCGCCTCCGGCGCCAGCCTATCGAGCTTCCGCCGCGCTTTGCCGCCGGTGCTCAACACCCCGGAATTGCGCTTTGACTGCCTCGAAGATCGCAAATTCGCCGTGGTCGAGGAAGTCGCCGCCCGCCTGCGCGCCGATGGTGCCCATGTCAGCGAAACCGATGGCGTGCGCGTCAACACCGAAGATGGCTGGTGGCTGCTGCGCGCCTCAAACACCCAGGCGGTCCTGGTCGCCCGCGCCGAAGCCAGCTCCCTCGCCGGCCTGCAACGCCTCAAATGCGTCCTCGCCACCCAACTCGCCGCCTCCGGCCTCGCCCCCGATTTCTCCGGCAGCAACGCGGGTCATTAGCCCAGCATCAAGAATCGTCGGCCCCGATCATCCAACCGCCTCGATTAGGTCGCCTCGTCGGAAAACAGCCGGATATAGGGCGTATATCGAAATTTTCGATGCCGGACCTGGCCGGTGACTTCCTCTAAAATGTTGATGTCGGCCAGTCGGTCGACGAGTTGGTTTGCCGTCATATAGGAGGTGCCGATCAATTCCCTGATCGCGTTCACATCAACGATCGGATGCCGAAACAGGTATTCCAGCGTCCGATGACCCTTTCCCGCAGCGCGCCCTAAATGCTCCACGATCAAGTCACGGTGATCTTCGCGAAGCTGCAAAATCATCCGAACCGTCTTCGCCGCCTCTTTGCTGACGTCGATCACACCGCGTAAAAAAAACGCCAGCCACTCCTCGAATGCGCCCGAATCTCGAACCGCCTGTAAATGTTCATAATAAACTTGCCGATGGCGTTTGAAATAGTGTGACAAATACAATACCGGTTTTTCAAGTATTTTTTTCTCGCACAATAAAAACGTAATCAGCAACCGGCCAATCCGGCCATTTCCGTCCAGAAAGGGATGGATGGTTTCGAATTGCGCGTGTGCCAAACCAATTTTGATCAGCAGCGGTAAGCTATCTGTTTGATGTAAAAATGATTCCAGCGCGCCCAGAGCACCCGGCACCTCATCGGGTGGCGGCGGCACGAAAATCGCCTCACTTATGGTGCAGCCGCCAGAACCGATCCAATTTTGCCTGGTTCGCAACTCGCCTGGCGTCAGGTTTGATCCACGCACCCCGGAAAGCAGTTTGGCATGAAGCTCTCTGATCAATCGAACCGAGATCGGCAATGTCTCAAGCCTGGCCAGACCATAATTCATCGCCGAAACGTAATTCACCACCTCACCAACATCATCCGGCCGATCCGGATTGAATAATTTCGCCTCAGCCGACAATAAATCTTGCAGTGAACTTTGCGTCCCCTCAATCTGACTGGAAAGTACTGCTTCCTTTCGAACATACATGAAAACGAATAAATCGGGGTTTGGTAACGTTTCAATCGACCCCGCCAGCCGTCCTAGCGCTAAATCCGCCTCTGACAGCAAAGCCTGCAATCGGCCTTCAATCCGGATCGGCGGATTTGGCGGCAAAGGTGATGGGATGAAAGCCCGAAAACCTTGAGGCTGCTGTCGATAGGTTCCAGCACGTCCCGCCGACGAACAAGCCATGTCAACTTCCCTCATTATACCCGCATAAGCTCCCCTTATTCAGGGCTTCCCTTAATATGCACCCAAATTGAACGCATGTTCAAGGAAGCTATAATAAAATGGCACTTATTAATCTGATTTTTTGATAAGCGACTTTTCGTATCTTTTTTGACGAATTCTGGTCGGCGCGCCCGCTTGAGCGGCAACAACCGTCTAACCCTCAACCAACTCAACCCCCACCGCGCGCGCCGCCGCACCCAAGCCCTGATCCAACGTCGCGAGCGCCACCCCCTCGCGCAAAGCGAGCGCCAGATAGCTGGCATCATAAACCGAAAGCCGCTGCGTGCGCGCCAGGGCCAGCACCATCCCCTCATCGGGCGCCGGATCGATCCTCACCCCGAGCTGAGCAAGCGCGCGCAAAAACCCATGGCTGTCGATCTCGGTCAACCGCCCGCGCCGTTCGCTCACAATCAGCACATTGCGCACTTCAAACCACCAAATACTCGGCGCGATCGCGATATCGGTGCGCATCCGCTCCAACACCACCGCCGCCACCGGATGATTTTCATCCGCGAACGCCCAGCACGCGGCAACCGAGGCATCAAGCACAAACGGCACGTCAGAACCGATGCCCCTCATGCCGCGCCGCCAACAAGTCCTCAAGCGCCATCGACCCGGTCCGCCGCTGCAAACCCCTGATCGCCGCAATCGCCTTGTCAATCTCCTCCTGCCGCCGATCCAACTCCGGCACCAACCGCGCAATCGCCCGCCCATGCCGGGTAATCCGCACCGACTGACCCCGCTCCACCTCATCCAAAATCTGCGGCAAATGGGTCTTCGCATCCGACGCCTGAACGTCACGCTCCATCACTTCAGCCATTTTTTCGCTCCATTTTCGCTCCAACCCATCCCAAAACGTTTTCGCCCCAATTCACCCTAAACGTTTTCGCCCCGATTCACCCAATTTTTTGCTCCAATTCACCCCAAACGTTTTCGCCCCGATTCACCCAAAAACATTTTGGCTCAAATTCATCCAACAGCGTTTACAATACCCACCACCTCGTTCCACCTAAAACCAACCAGTCAAACCAACCAGTCAAACCAACCAGTCAAACCAACCAGTCAAACCAACCAGTCAAACCAACCAGTCAAACCAACCAGTCAAACCAACCAGTCAAACCAACCAGTCAAACCAACCAGTCAAACCAACCAGTCAAACCATCGCACACCCCCAACCCCCGCGTCAAGCAAATAATCCCCAACCCAACTTTCCCATTGATCCCATCCTCCCAAACCCCTAAATCTTACACTCAAGCCATCGATCAGGTACCCGTAATGCACATCAACGACACCACAAAACTCTCCTCAAAGTTCCAAATCTCGATCCCCAAAGCCGTGCGCGCCGCGCTGCATTGGCAGGCCGGACAGCAATTCGCGTTCATCCCCAAGGGAAATGCGGTGCTTCTGGTGCCGGTGCCCGCGCAAAACAGCCTCGCGGGCCTCGCGGGCCTCGCCCGGGGCGCTGAACCGGTTGATTACCGGGATCGGACCGACCGGGTTTGATGCGCGTCGTCGATAATTCCGCCTGGATCGAATGGCTCATCGCCTCGCCAACCGGCGCTCTGGTCGCCGCCGAACTGCCTCACCGCGCGCAATGGCTGGTCCCCACCCTCATCCAACTCGAACTCGCCAAATTCCTCACCCGTGAAGTCGGTGAGGACAAAGCCGATCAGGTGATCGCCTTCACCGAAACCTGCCTGATCGCCGATCTCGATACCGCCATCGCGCAATCCGCCGCCACCCTCAGCGCCCGCCACCGCCTCGCCACCGCCGACGCCATCATCTATGCCACCGCCCAAGCCCATGGCGCCGACCTGCTAACCTGCGACCCCCATTTCGCCGCATTGCCCGGCATTAAACTGATCCCCAAATTAGCGGCATCATAACTTACGCACCGTCCGCCCCCACCGAGGTACAAAGCAAAATGTTCATCATCCGCCCCGATGATTTGGCATCCACGCAAACCCGTGCGCTCCTAACGCTGCATCTGGCCGAAATGCATGAAAATTCACCCCCCGGCAGCGTTTTCGCGCTTGATCTCTCCGGCTTGCAGGCGCCCAACATCACCGTCTGGAGCGCGTGGTGTGACAGCCGGATCGCCTCTATCGGCGCCCTGGCGATGCTCCCCGATGGCAATGCCGAGCTAAAATCGATGCGCACCCACCCCGATTTCATTCGCCAGGGCGCCGCTGCAAAACTTCTTGAAACCATCATCGGACAAGCCCAAGCAAAAGGCGCTCAGCGCATCAGCCTTGAGACCGGCAGCGGCCCCGCTTTTAACGCCGCCCTCGTTCTTTATCAGCGACGCGGCTTTCAACCTGGCGCCGCTTTCTCAAGCTACGCGCAAACCGACTTCAATCAATTCCTCCATCTCGCTTTGCCCAGCCAACCACATCAACGCCCCAACTCAACGAATTCATAAATAACGCAAGGACTGATCCTAATGCCCACCCCCCAAAAAACCGCCATCGTCACCGGCGCCTCGCGCGGCATCGGTGCCGCCATCGCCCAGCATCTCGCCGCCAACCGCTACGCCGTGGTGGTGAATTACCGCGCCGACCCGCACGCCGCCGAGACCATCGTCGCCGCCATCACCCGCGCCGGTGGCATCGCCGCCGCCTGTCAGGCCGATCTCACCCTCGAGGATCAAGCCAAAACCCTGATCGATTTCGCCACCACCCAATTCGGCCCGCTCGATCTTCTGGTCAATAATGCCGGCCGCGCCATCGGGGCTGCGCTGGCCGACATCGATGCCGAGCACATCCAAACCCAAACCAGCCTGAATATCGCAGGATTGCT
>JAJZEG010000421.1:0-3209 GCA_021828605.1 Pseudomonadota bacterium
GCGCCGCCGGGTTGATGGTGGTGATGGATCGCTGCCCCGTGATCGAAATCGCCCGGCTGGGCCTGTCGCCAACAATTGGTTAGTCGCTGGACCGGATCGCGGCGCATCAGGTCAATCCTGCCCCAGGCTCGCCCGGGCAAAGGCGAAATGCAACGCGGTGGCGAAAGCGCGCTGGCTCGCATCCGCACCCGAACCATGACCGCCTTCATCCTGCTCGTAATAGAGCGCGTCATAGCCCATCGATTCCAATTTCGCCGCCATTTTACGGGCATGACCCGGATGCACCCGATCATCGCGCCGTGTGGTCATGATCAAAGCAAGCGGGTAGTTCTGACCCGACCTGACCAGATGATAGGCGGAAATTTGCTGCAAAAATTGCCAATCAGCGGGATCATCCGGGTCGCCATATTCGGCGATCCAGGAGTGCCCGGCGAGCAATTTGGTGTAGCGGCGCATATCGAGCAGCGGCACCGCGCACAAAATCGCCCCGAAATGCGCGGGAAAGCGGGTCAACATATTGCCCACCAGCAAGCCGCCATTACTGCCGCCAAACCCCATAATCCGGCGCGCGGTGGTTACCCCGGTGCTGACCAGATCAGCCGCGACCGCCGCGAAATCATTCTGCGCAATGCGCTTGCCTTCGCGCATGCCCGCTTTGTGCCAATCAGGGCCGAATTCGCCGCCGCCGCGAATATTCGCGACCGCATAGGCCCCGCCGTGCGCGCACCAGAGCGCGCCGGTCGCCCCCAAATAAGCGGGCTCAATCGAGACATCGAACCCGCCATAGCCGTATAAAATCGTCGGCCAGCCCGTGTCGGGTTGCGCGCCGGGCGGGGTGATCAGAAAATACGGGATCGCGGTGCCATCATCGGCAATCGCCGCGTGCTGCGCGACATCCAGCCCGGTGGCATCAAAACGCGGCGGCGCGGTTTTCAGCACTTCCAGCCTGTGCTCCGGCTGATGCAGAATCAACCGGCCGGGATCGAGAAATCCATTGACGCTGAACAAAGCCGCCTCGGATTGCGGGTCTTGCGGTGCCAGCTTGCCAATCGCGATCGCGCTATGGGCAGGCAATCCCTCGATCGCGGTGAGCTGCCAGACCGAGCCGGGATGGCCGGAATGATCATTGCTCGGTTCGGCGCGCACGATCCGGCTTTGCACATTATCGAGCACGCCGATCAGCGCATGATCGGCGAACATGATGAAACTATCGAGGGCGGTGCGCGGCTCGGGGGTGAAAATCCGCGAAAAATGCCGCGCGCCATCCAGAAAACGCGCAAGCTCGATGGTCACTAAGCTGCCGGTCGGCCAGGTATCGGGCCCAACCGTCCAGGCCGAGCGGGTGCGCACGGTCAGGCGGCCAAAAGCGATATCAATGTCGCAATCTTCGGGCAGATCGAGCCGTTGCGGGGCGGCGTTATCGCGCACGAAACTGTAATGATATTTGAAAAACGCGATGCCACGCATGAACAAGGTGTAGGGATCATTCGGCTCGATACTGCGCTCCATGCTGAGGAACGTATCCGAGGGTTCGATTTCAAACACCAAGGGTGCGTCTTCAAGTTTAGTGCCGCGGCTCCAGCGCCGCACCGTGCGCGCATAGCCCGATTCGGTGACATCATCGCCATGAGCGGTCGCGATCAGGATCGTGTCTTGGTCAATCCAGGTGACCTGGGTTTTGGCATCGCCGAGCGCAAAACCATCGGCGACGAATGCGCGGCGCACCAAATCAAACTCACGAATTTCCACCGCATCGGCCCCGCCATCCGACAGGCTGACCAGCGCGCGGGTGAAATCAGGCGCGAGCAAACTCGCCCCGGCCCAGACAAAGCTTTTTTGCGCAGCCCGGCCCAACGCATCCAGATCGAGCAAAATATCCCAATCCGGCGTCTTCGTCCGATAGGCGTCCAGGCTGGTGCGCCGCCACAGGCCGCGCGGATGGGCGGCATCGGTCCAGAAATTATACACATGATCACCGCGCTGCACGATGTGGGGAATCCGGTCATCGGCATTGAGAATATCGAGCACCCGCGCACGATCCGCCTCAAATTGGGGCGTGCAAAGCCGCTCGGTGGTGCGATGATTGGCCGCTTGCACCCAGGCGAGCGCCTCGGCGCCGTCAATGGCTTCGAGCCACAGGAATGGGTCGGTTTGGTCGTGGCGGGGGCTATCCATGCATCGTCTCCGGTGGCTGGCTGAGAGGGCCGATGATCCCGATTATCACAGCGCTCGGCGCCTGACGAATGGCGGCGCCGTGACGTTTTCGCGATCAGCGCGCGCGGTGGCGCAGCAGCCAGAGCGGCAAGGGCAAGGCGGCGACCAGAAACACCCAGAGCAATGGAAAAGTCGCATCGAGGCCGCTATCCTGCAAATTAACCCAAAGCCGGATCGGCATCCCTTGCGGGAAATAAGCGAAAATCAACACAATGCCGAGTTCGCCGACCCCGCGCACCCAGGCCAGGGCCAAAGCGGCGCCGAGCCCGCTGGCGGCGAGCGGCAGGGTGATCGCGCGGAAAATCGCCGCACGCCCGACGCCCAGCGTGCGCGCCTGCTCGGCAAATTCAACCGGAATATCGGCAAAGGCGGTGCGCGCCGCGACCACGAAGGTCGGCAGCCCGGCATAGAGCCCGGCGATCATCAAGGCGGCGGGATTATTGCTGATAATCAACCCGAATCGCGCCAGTAACGCCCCCACCGGACCGATCGGCCCGTAAAACGCCGCGAGCAGAATCCCGAGCGCCAGCGGCGGGGTGAGCAAGGGCAGCAACAGGAAAAACTGCGCCCCATCACGCAGCCGCGACGAGGCGGTCGCGAGCCAGAAAGCGAACGGCGTGCCGAGCAACGCGATCAGCACCAGGCTGGCCAGCCCATAGAGCAACGAATTGGTGATTGCCGTTACGTCATTGCCCGAGAGATAAAAATGCCTCCAGTGGGTCAGGAGCGCCAACCCGACAAAAGGGGCGGCGAGCAAAGCCAGAACCAGCAGGCTCGCCGCCGAGGTGGGGAGGCTGGACCCGGCTTTCAGAGCACGCCGCCGAGCGGTGGGTTATAGCCATCGGCGGCAAACATCGCCTGACCGGCTGGACTTTGCAGGAGCGAAATGAATTTTTTCGCGAGCGCCGGATTCGCCGCGTCATGCGGAATGCAGGCATAAAACACCAAAGGCTGGGTATGCAGGGTTTCGCGCTTGCCCTTCAGCGCCAAGGTGA
>JAJZEG010000421.1:3219-4438 GCA_021828605.1 Pseudomonadota bacterium
GCGCGGTCATCGTCGGATCGCTCAAATTGATCTCTCTGGGCAGAGCGATGAACGGCAGTTTCAGCGATTTCACCGCACTCTCATAGCCTGAGGTCGCATCGAGTTCCCCGGCATCGAGCCGCGCGAGCAGCGAGGGTTCGGTGAAAATCTGCGCCGGATTGATCGGCTTGCCGAGAATCCGCGCCGACAGCCCCGGCTGGTGATAGAATTTTTCCGCCAGATCGAAGGTGAACAAAATATTACGCCCCTGCGGATCGGTGCGCGGATCGGTGCGGCCAAACCGCAGCCCCTTGCGCTCCAGCACCTGATACCAGGGCGTCTTACCCGCCGCCGCTGCCGCGAGTTCCGGCGCAAAACGCGATTTCGGACTATAGGCGATGACCATCGCCGTGCTCGCCACCGGCACCGCATGGCCGACCAGCCCGGCCTTTTGCAACACCTTGATCGGGCCCGGCGTGATCGAGACGAACACATCCGCGCGCATGGTTTTCGCCGCGATCAAATGCGCGAGCGCAAACGCCCCCTCACCGATGCCATGGAACGGCGCGCCGGTCGCCCGGGTGAAAGCCGGGCCGATGCTCTTATTCATCAGCACCCCCATCGACCCGGCATAAGCGACAGTCAACGCCGGACCGCTGGCGCGCGCCGCACCCGGCGACAGGGTAACCACGGCTCCCGCGCCGGTAACGGCGCTGGCGACGAAAACGCGGCGGGTGATGGACATGAGCGCCTCCCTGGCTGATGACCCGCATCGATATGTCCGTTTGGCTATATCGTCAAGACGGGTCGCCGCCGCGCCGAAATTATGGTTCAAGCGCTGATGGTGAAAGTTCGGCATGAGGATCAGATCGGGCTGCGGATCCGGGTGGTGTTGGGCGATGGGCTGGTGCTCGGGCCGGGGCGGGCCGATTTATTGCAGGGCATTGATGAAACCGGCTCGATCGCGGCGGCGGGGCGCCGGATGGGCATGAGCTATAAGCGCGCCTGGCAACTCGCCGAGGCGTTGAATATCGCCTTTGCCGGGCCCTTGATCACAGCAAACAAAGGCGGCGCCGCCGGGGGTGGTGCCACCCTGACGCCGCTTGGCCACGCGGTGCTCGGCGCCTATCGGGATTTGCTGACCCAAGCGATGATTAACGGATCGCAAGCCCTCGGCGTGCTTGCCGACGCGGTGCGTCTGCCCCCCTCTGGTCCAAACGCCGATCAAACGGTACAATAA
>JAJZEG010000199.1 GCA_021828605.1 Pseudomonadota bacterium
GCTGAGGCAGCGCCAGGCGCGCAAATCACCGGCGTCGACCCGCAAGGCCCCGCCGGGGCATTAGGATTGGCGCCGGGTGATGTTATTGTCGCGGTCAATCACCATAAAGTAATAGATGCAAACGACCTGACGCGGATCATCGCGACCAGTCCACCCGGACAACGCGATCATTTGGAAGTTCAACGACGCGGCAAACTCTACGCTCTGCCCGTCACCATTGGCCGACGACCGGCCGAACTCAGGAGCGAATAATGCGCATTCTTGTGGTTGAAGACGATAAGGACGTAGCGGGTTTCGTGGTGAAAGGGCTGCGCGAAGCAGGCCACACCATCGAACATGTCGATAATGGCCGGGATGGCTTGTTCCTGGCCGCCTCCGAAAACTTCGACGCCATTATTCTCGACCGGATGCTGCCCGGCGGGATCGATGGTCTGCGCCTCTTGGAAACCTTGCGCGCCCAGGACAACGCGACGCCGGTGCTGTTTCTCTCCGCCCTTGGTCAGGTCGATGACCGGGTCAAAGGGCTGAAGGCCGGTGGCGATGATTATATGACCAAACCCTTCGCCTTCGCCGAACTGCTCGCTCGGGTCGAAGCCCTGGCGCGACGCGGCAAAAGCGAAGGGCCGACCACCCGGCTGGTGGTTGGTGATCTGGAAATGGATCTGCTGTCGCGCGGGGTGAAGCGCGCCGGACAGAAAATCGATCTCCAGCCGCGCGAGTTCCGCTTACTCGAATATTTAATGCGCCATGCCGATCAGGTGGTAACCCGCACCATGCTGCTCGAAGGCGTGTGGGATTACCATTTCGATCCGCAAACCAATGTGATCGATGTGCATGTCTCGCGCCTGCGCCAAAAAATCGATAAGCCGTTTGGCGCCACTTTGCTGCATACCGTGCGCAACGCCGGCTATATGCTCCGGGTGGAGGAAGTCTAATCACCGCATGGCCGATCAGCCCAACCCTCTCTTGCCCACCGGGCTGATCGAGCCAAGCCAGCCTCTAGCCGAGGCGCAGCCGGTTCATCGCCGCCATACCGGCCTGCGCTCCGCCAGTGTGCGTTTCGCCGTGCTGTACGGGCTGGTATTTGGCGTCTCCACCATCGTGCTCGCCGCCTCGCTGCGCTATTCCACCCTCGGTTTGCTCAGCCGCCAAACCGAAGTCGCGATCCGGGCGGATGGTGCCGGGCTGGTCAATCATTATCGCACCGGCGGAATCCCCTCTGTCGTGCTGGCTTTGCGCAACCGGATCCGAGAAAATCCCGACGAATCCGCGATCTATCTGCTGGTCGATCCGCTCGGCAATCGGATCATCGGCAACCTGTCGAGCTGGCCGCAAGCGGTCGCCCAGGATAATGTGCTCTATAGCGTGCCGATTGAGCATTTTCACAAAAAATCGGCCGCCCAACTGCGTGCCTACGCGCTCCCCGATGGTGATCAACTCCTGGTCGGTCGCGACATCGAAATGCAGGTGAAGTTACGGCGCATTTTGCGCGATGCGATGATCTGGACCCTGGCGGCGATGGTCGGGCTCGGCATCATCGGCGCGCTGGTGGTACGCGGCCTGTTCGCCCGCTCGATTGGCGATATTTCCTTGGTCACCCGCGCGATTGCCCGCGGTGATCTGAACCAGCGGGTGCGGCGCGATTATACCGGCGATGAGTTCGATATCATGGCCGAGACCATCAACGACATGCTCGATCGGATCGCCCGGCTGATGGATGGGGTGCGCGAGGTGTCCAACGCGATTGCCCATGATTTGCGCACCCCGATCGCGCGTGCGCGCACCAGGCTGGAATTCGCCGCCTCGCATAGCGTTGACGCCGATGAATTGCGCGCCGCCATCGAACGCGCGACCGGCGAGCTTGATGGGGTGGTGCGGGTGTTCCAGGCCTTGTTGCGCATTGCCGAAATCGAGGCCGGTGCCCGCCGCTCGGCCTTCGCTGCCTGCGATTTGGCGCCGGTGGTGTCAGGGCTCGCCGAGTTTTACGAGGCCGCCGCCGAGGAGCGCGGCATCACTCTTGAAGCGAGCTGTCCGGCCTCGCTCGATATGGTGGGGGATTGCGATATGGTGCAGCAGGCCATCGCTAATTTGCTCGATAACGCGATCAAGTTCGCCCCGGATGGCGGGGTGGTGCGCCTAGCGGCACGCGTTGATGCAACCTCCATCGAAATCCATGTCTCCGATAATGGGCCAGGGATTCCGCCAGCCGACCGGGCCCGGGCGACCGAACGGTTTTACCGCAGCGAGGCCGCGCGCAATACACCCGGCACCGGCTTGGGTCTGGCCTTGGTGTCCGCTATCGCGCAATTGCATAATGGTCGGCTGCGGCTTGAGGATAATCAGCCCGGCTTGCGCGCGGTGCTGATATTGCCGCGTGATCATCCCAAGCAAGCGTTGACCATGCGCGCCCGCCTGCGCTCGGTTACCCGGCTTAAAACCCCACACACCTAGATGTCTTGTCCCTGAATTGGTGGAGAATGTCAGGGATAAACCCGCCCGCCGCAGACGCAACGATCCCCTCATCGCACGCGCAACACGCGCAGAAAGCAACGCCGCCCCCTCGAATCCGACTCGACTCTTGAGTTGAGTTGTGGCTTCAATGTTCTTGTTATGTTCCTGTCTATCCCCCCAGCGATTGCCCCTGCGTTTCCGGCTTTTCTGCGCGCCTACCCAGCCGTGCATGAGTTACGCACGCCGCTGGGCACAACGGCGCATGCAGGTCTGGCGGCGTTGCTGCTGGCGATGGTCTGGGGGCAAAGGCCGGTTCTGTGGGTGAGCACGGCGCCAGACTGGTATCTGCCAGGGCTGGCCTGGGCGGGGGTTGATCCTGGTTGCTGCCTGATTGCCCAGGCCACGAACGATGCGCAAGCCTTGGGCTCGGCGGAAGTGGCCTTGCGCGGCGGTATGGCCGCGGTTGTAGCGTGCGAGGCGCTGTCGCGACTGGCGGCCAGGCGTCTGGCGCTGGCGGCCAAGCAGGGCGGTGGGTTGGGGCTGGTGCTGCGCCACGCTCCGGCCCGAACGCGCGAGGATTCCACCGCCTTTGCCTCGCGCTGGATGGTGCATCCAGCACCAGGCACCCCCCATGCCCCAAACCTGCGGGCAAAGCTGCTCTACGCCAAAGGGGCGATGCCGGGGGACTATCTATTGACCATGAAGGAGGGATGGGATGCAGAATCGCCGCTTGCTCTCCCTGGCCTGCGCCGGGTCGGATGATCTGGCGACACTGGCGCTCTGGTGCCAGATTTTTACCCCCCTCACTGCCCCCGACCCGCCAGATGGCGTCATGCTGGATATCACCGGCTGCGCGCATCTATTTGGTGGGGAGGCCGGGTTGATGGCTCGGCTGGCGGCACGGCTGCCGGATGCCCGCATGGCGATTGCGGATCATGCCGCTGCCGCCTGGGGGCTGGCGCGCTATGGTCAGCCTGGCAGCTCAGATATTGCACCCCTGCCACTGGCGGCTTTGCGGCTGGCGCCCGAACCCATCGCCCGGCTGCGCCATATCGGCATCCGCACCATCGGACAACTCGCGCGCCTGCCGCGCGCCGGGCTGGTGGCGGGTTATGGGCCAGCGCCTGGTTTGCGCTTGGCCCAGGCGCTGGGTGAGGCGCCCGAGATCATCCGTTTCATCACCGCGCCGCCCGAATGGCGGGAGGCGGAGCCATATTCGGAAACCCTGCTGCTGCCCGCACAGTTACAGGCAGCACTCACCCGCCTGACCGCCAGGCTCTGCGCGCGCCTGACCACGGGAATGCTGGGTGCCACCGCGCTGACCGCTCGGTTTTACCGCGTCGATCGGACCTGCCCGACGACCCATCTCGCCTTTGCCACCCCCTGCCGGGATGAGGCGCAAATCGCCAAATTGCTGATTGAAAAATTAGCCCAGGAGATCGATCCAGGCTTTGGCATCGAGGCCATCGCTCTGGAGGCCACCCTCACCGAGCCTCTGGCCCCGATGCAACAGGAGATGGGCGCAAAAGCCCCCGATTACGCGCAGCCCCTGAACACGCTGCTCAACCGGCTGGGGCCCGCCAAAATCTGGCGGGTGGCGCCGCATTCATCGCATATCCCTGAATTTACGGTGCAGCGGATGCCCCTGCAGACCCGGCCCGTTTCCTGGCCCAAGCCGCATCACCCCCGCCCGATCCGTTTGCTCAACCCACCGGTGCCCATCACCGCCATCGCCCCGGTGCCCGATGACCCGCCGGTGCAATTCACCTGGGACCACCAAACCCACCGGCTGCGCTGGGCAACGGGGCCGGAGCGCATCGCGCGGGATTGGTGGGCGCACCCTTATGATCCCACCCGGCCGGAACTGGAGAAAATCCGGGATTATTATCAGGTGGAGACTATGGCAGGTGCGCGCTTCTGGCTGTTCCGCGCCGGGTTGCATCAGGGGGTGGCGGCGCCGCGCTGGTATCTGCACGGGCTGT
>JAJZEG010000190.1 GCA_021828605.1 Pseudomonadota bacterium
CCCGGCACTGCGCGCCCCGGAACCCAAATCGGCGAACAAGGTGGCCACATCGCGGGCGCGCAATTCGCGGCCATTCAGCCGGTAGGTGCTGCCCGACCCGCGCTCGATCCGGCGCGAGATTTCGAGGTCGGTCTCGTCTTGAAACGGTGCGGGGGCGGTGCCTGCCGCATCGGCCAGACCGAGCGTCACCTCGGCCAGATTGCGCGGCGGGCGGGTGGCGGTGCCCGCAAAAATCACGTCATCCATCTCGCCGCCGCGCAGCGATTTGGCGCTCGCTTCACCCATCGCCCAGCGCAAGGCATCGACGATGTTGGATTTTCCGCAGCCATTCGGCCCGATAATGCCGGTCACCCCCGGCAGGATTTCCAGCATGACCGGTTCGGCGAAGCTTTTGAACCCGGCGATCCGCAGATGCGACAGGCGCGCGGTCAAGGCAGGGTTACGCCTCGCCGATCATGGCGGAGAATTGTTTGAAATCATCGGCGCCCGGATATTTTTTACCCTTAAAAATGAAGGTGGGCGTGGCGTCAACATGATAGATTTTCTCAGCCCGTTGTCGTTCACCAATAATAAACTTTTGTAGTTTAACACTACTGACGGCGTCATTGAACGTTGCACGATCCATCCCGGCGAGGGCCGCGAACTTGAACAGGGCATCATGATATTCAGGCAGAGTTTTCAGTTTCGGATTATCGGCCCATTCATATTGGTGCGAGAACAGCATGCTGTTGAACGCGACATATCGGCTTTCCGGCAACGAGCGCGCGACCGCGGCGGCCATCACTGAGACGGTATCCAGCGGGAAGTCGCGGAAAATATAATATAATTTGCCGGTTTTGACATAGGCCGGAATGACTTTTGGGAGCGTATGGGTGGCAAATTCGGCGCAATGCGGACAGCCCATTGAAAAATATTCGATGATTTTCAGCTTCGCATGCGGATTGCCTATGGCGCGCAACCCGTACGGGTTGTTGGTGTCTGCCGCGTGAGCAAGGCCCGGCGTCGCGAGGGCTGGCGCACAAGCACCCGCACCAAGGAGCGAAAGAGTGGTTCGACGTGAAATCAGCATGTGAGCCCCGTTATTGTCTGTCATTGGATACGTCCAATGGTTCCGCCCCGTGGATACGCCATATGGCGCGGGGACTGCAAACAGCCCGGCCGCGTCGGTCCAATTATAGCGACAGATCGAACGGACCGCGAGGCATTTTGGTCTCAGCTTTGCGTGATTATTCCCGTGCGCGCCGGATGAGAGGATTTCAGATCAGAGGCGTGATTTATTAAGTTGCTCGTGTCCACTGCTGGGACACGAGCCGCATATTTACGCTCGGTATCGACCATGTAATCGCGGGTGATTGGCACGCGCTCCCAATTTCGCGCCAGTTGCAGTTGAAACACCACATTGGTCATCCGCCGGAAGCCGATTTCGCACAGGGTCAAATAGAACTCCCACATCCGAAAAAATCGCTCATCATATAAATCGATAATCTCGTTGCGGTTGAGGCTCACCCGATGCCGCCAGTGGCGTAGGGTTTCGGCGTAATGCAGGCGCAGAATTTCGAGGTCGGTCGCGAACAGGCCGCTCGCTTCGACGGTGCCAAACAATTCTGAGAGCGAGGGTGTGTCAGCCCCTGGGAAAATATGCTTGCGAATGAATGGGTTGATCGCACCCGGCACGCCAACATCGCCAATCGTGTGGATCAGCGCGATCCCGTCCGGCATCAGTACTCGATCAATCATGGTGAAAAAATCAGCATAATTGCGCTTGCCGACATGCTCGAACATGCCGACCGACACAATCCGGTCATAGAGGCCGGTCTCGGCCCGGTAATCGCGCAGGTGAAATTGCACCCGGTCCGACAGTCCCGCTGCGGCGGCGCGCTGCTGGCTGACCGCGTGCTGCTCGACGCTCAGTGTTATGCCCGTTACCTGCGCGCCGGTGTTGCGCGCCAAATGCAGCGCCAGACCGCCCCAGCCTGAGCCGATATCCAGAACCCGCAAGCCGGGTCGGTCAAGAATCAGTTTGGCGGCGATATGGTTTTTCTTGTTTTCCTGCGCTTGCTCCAAGCTATCATCGGGGCCGGAAAAATAGGCGCAGGAGTAATTATGGTCGTGATCGAGAAACAAATCATAAAGCTGGCCGGACAAATCATAATGGCTCGCCACATTGCGGCGCGCCTTCGCGAGCGGATTATGTTGCTTGAGCGAGCGGCGCATCCGGGCAAGCAAGGCCAGCCAGGCATTATTGCCCAAATTATTCATATTGCGCGCCAGAATATCGATAAAATCATAAAGCGAACCGGAATCGATGGTCAGCGCGCCGTCCATATAGGCTTCGCCAATGGACAAAGCCGGATTGACCGCTAAGCGCCAATCGGTCGAGCGTCCGTTAATCCGCACCACGACTTCAGGGGGCGATCCATCGCCGATCAGATGCGGCCGACCGGAACCATCAATAATCGTTAGACTGCCGGTCCGAATAACCGTTTTTAATAATGCTGAAAACATCGCTTGTCCCCCTTGCCAGTATAGAGGGGAAATGGACAAGGTTGCCGGTATTTTCAATATTTATGTTTTATTAGGGATTTGGTAATAACGCAGAAATTATCAGCAAATAATTGGGAATGATACCGAATTCATGTGCCGTCCAGCCGCTTGCCATGATCGGCATCAAACAGGTGCAAATGATCGGGTGGCAGGACGAGGTGCAAGGAGCGCATGGGCTGCATCGCGGCGCTGCTGGGCACGCGGACCGCAAACGGCGTGGCATCGGCCAGATGCCCGTGGATCAAGGTTTCCGAACCGAACGGCTCGATCAGATCAACCATCACCTCAATAGTGTTCGGATCGTCCCTGGTGGTCACCATCACATGCTGGGGGCGAATGCCAAGGATCATCGGGGTGCCGTCCGCGACGCCCCTGGGGATAATCGGCAACCGCACAAGTGACGTGCCGCCGAAGCGGGCGGCGGTTCCACCCTCGGTTAGAGTGGCAGGGCAGAGATTCATCGCCGGATCGCCAATGAAGGTCGCGACATAGCGATCCGCCGGACGGGCGAAAATTTCCATCGGCGGGGCGATTTGCGCGGCAAAGCCTTGGTTCATCACAATCAGCCGATCAGCCAGGGTCATCGCCTCGGTCTGGTCATGGGTGACATAGAGCGAGGTGATGCCGAGGCGCTTTTGCAATTTGCGAATATCGGCGCGCACCTGCACCCGCAATTTCGCGTCCAGATTGGAGAGCGGCTCATCGAACAGGAATAATTTGGGCTGGCGCACAATCGCGCGGCCCATCGCCACCCGCTGGCGCTGACCGCCGGATAATTCGCGCGGCTTGCGCCCGAGCAGTTCGTTTAGCCCCAGCGTTGACGCGGTTTCGGTCACTTTGCGTTCAATGTCGCGGCGGACCATGCCGCGCAATTTCAGCCCATAGGCCATATTATCGAACACGGTCATGTGCGGGTACAGCGCGTAATTTTGAAACACCATCGCAATGTCACGCTGCGCCGGGTCGCGGTGGGTGATATCCACACCATCGAGTAAAATCCGCCCGGAACTGGGGCTCTCCAAGCCCGCGACCAGGCGCAGCAAGGTCGATTTGCCGCAGCCCGACGCACCGACAATCACCAGCATCTCGCCATCGGCTAAATCCAAATCCAGCCCGGCGAGCACGCTGCCTTTGCCGAAATTTTTGCTTAAGCCTTCAAGTTGCAACCGCGCCATTATTTATCCGCATCCGTCAGGCCGCGCACGAACCATTTTTGCATCAGAATCACGACTAAAACCGGTGGCAGTATTGCCCAGATTGTTGCCGCCATCACCAGATTCCACGGGGTCATTTGATCGGTCGAGATCATTTGCACAATGCCGAGCACAATCGTGTCGAGCTTGCCATTGGTTGCGACCAGCAACGGCCATAAATATTGGTTCCAGCCATAAACGAAGAGAATCACGAACAAGGCGGCCAAATTCGCGCTCGAAACCGGCAGCAGAATATCGAAAAAAAACCGCATCGGCCCGGCGCCGTCGAGCTTGGCGGCTTCGACCAGTTCATCGGGCACGGCGAGGAACACTTGGCGAAATAATAAGGTTGCGGTGGCAGAGGCGATCAGCGGCATGGTCAGGCCGGTGAAACTATTAATCAGGTGAAAATCTGCCATCACCGCATAGGTCGGGATGATCCGCACCTCGACCGGCAGCATCAATGTGATGAAAATGAGCCAGAAGGCCAATTTGCGCCCCGGAAACCGGAAAAACGCCACCGCGAAGGCGGAGAGGGCGGAGATGATTATTTTGCCCACCGCAATGGTCAGCGCCATCGCGAAACTGACCAGCAGCATCCGCCCGACCGGCACGCCGCCTTGCGCGGTGGCGCCGGCGCCGAGCACGGTGATGAAATTACCAAGCCCGGCAAGGC
>JAJZEG010000121.1 GCA_021828605.1 Pseudomonadota bacterium
GTGAGGTCATAGAGATCGGCGGCCAGATCATCATCGGGGAGCGCGAAGGCGGCGCGGGCGTGCAGGGTGGCGAATTGGGTGCCGGGCTCGATGGTGAGTTGATAGAGCGAGAGATGATCGAGCCCGACCGCCAGGGCTTGGCGGAGTTCATTTTCCCAGGAGGCGAGGGTTTGGCCGGGCCTGGCATAGATCAGATCGAAACTGACTCTCGGGAAAATCGAGCGCGCCAGCTGCACCGCCGCCAGCGCGTCCTGCGCCGAATGGGCGCGGCCTAGGAAAGCCAGCGCCTGGTTATCGAGGCTTTGCACGCCAATCGACACTCGATTGACCCCGGCGGCGCGATATCCGGCGAAACGCTGCGCCTCGATACTGGTTGGGTTGGCTTCCAGGGTGATTTCAATATCGGCATCGGCGGTAAATAGCTGGGTTGCCTCATCGATCAAAGCGGCGACGCTGGCGGGGGCCATCAGGCTCGGCGTGCCGCCGCCGAAAAAGATCGAGCCAAGGCGACGCGGCCCGAGGCGCGCGGCCTCGAAGCGCAGTTCGGTGCGCAATGCTGCTATGATCAGCGCTTCGGGGATTTCTGCGCGCACATGGGAGTTAAAGTCGCAATACGGGCATTTGCTCAGGCAAAATGGCCAGTGAATATAAAGGGCGAGCGATGGCATTGGCGGGCTGTAGCACGGAACCGCGCGCGCGGCAGGGGCGGTGGTTGCGTTTGGGGGGCAAAGGAGTCATATCGCGGTCGCGCGGGGCGAAAGCGCGCAAATTCACACACGGCGCGCCTTTCCCGAGAGATCGGGTCCGGTGCCATTGGGCGCTGCGCCGTGGAGGCTCAACCGGACGATCCGCAGGACGGATCACAATGAAAGGACTTCGCTTATGGCGACACCTCAGGTTTCCTTGCGTCAGCTGCTCGAAGCAGGCGTGCATTTTGGTCATAATACCCGCCGCTGGAACCCGCATATGGCGCCGTTCCTGTTTGGCGTGCGCAATCAGGTGCATATTATCGACCTGCAACAGACCGTGCCCTTGCTCGAACGCGCTTTGCGCGAAGTGCGCAATGTCACCGCGTCGGGCGGACGGGTTTTGTTCGTTGGCACCAAGCGCGCGGCGGCGGATCATTTGGCGGACTCAGCGAAACGCTGCGGCCAATATTACGTCAATCACCGCTGGCTCGGCGGGATGCTGACCAATTGGAAAACCATTACCAACTCGATTCGCAAATTGCGCCAGCTCGAAGATATGCTGAGCGGTGAGGCCCAGGGCCTGACCAAGAAAGAGCGGCTGAACCTGTCGCGCGAGCGTGACAAGCTTGACCGCGCCTTGGGCGGGATCAAGGAAATGGGCGGCTTGCCGGATATTTTGTTCATCATCGACACCAACAAGGAAAAATTGGCGGTCGAGGAAGCGAACAAGCTCGGGATTCCGGTGGTTGCGGTGCTCGATTCCAATTCCGATCCGGCGGGCATCACCTATCCGATTCCCGGCAATGACGATGCGATCCGCGCGATCACGCTCTATTGCGATTTGATCGCGGGCGCGGTGCTCGATGGGATTAGTGCGGAAATGGGTGCGAGCGGCGCTGATCTCGGGGCGGCGGAAGAGGTGCCGGATGCGGCGCTCGATGAGGTCGCGATTGATGATATCGCCAGCCACGAGGCGGCGGCGTCGGTCTGACGCGGATATCGCCGGTCGGCGCGCATTATCGATTGAAGGAGCGAAAAAATGGTTGAAATCACCGGGGCGATGGTCAAGGATCTGCGCGAGAGCACGGGTGCCGGCATGATGGATTGCAAAAAGGCGCTGGTGGAAGCGGGCGGCGATATGAATGCCGCTGTCGATTGGCTGCGCAAGAAGGGTTTGGCGGCGGCGGCGAAAAAATCGGGCCGGGTTGCTGCTGAGGGTTTGGTTGGCGTGGCGCATGATGGGCGCAAGGCGGCGATGGTCGAGGTGAATGCCGAGACTGATTTCGTGGCGCGCAACGAGGCGTTTCAGAATTTCGTTGAAACCGTCACTAAACTGGCGTTGAGCATAGGCGAGGATGTCGAGGCGCTGAAGGCGGCACCCTATCCGGGTGCGGCCCATGATGTCAGTGCGGAATTGACCCATCTGGTGGCGACGGTGGGTGAAAACATGACCATTCGCCGCGTGGCGGTGGTGAGCGTGCAGACCGGCACGGTGGCGTCCTATGTGCATGGCGCGCTGCGTCCGGGCCTGGGCAAAATCGGCGTGTTGGTGGGGCTTGAAGGCCGCGCCGATGACGCGGTGTTTGCGCTGGGTCGGCAGATTGGCATGCATGTCGCGGCGACGCGTCCCGATGCGGTGGATATTACCGATGTCGATCCGTCGGTGTTAGAGCGCGAGAAGGCGATTCTGTCCGATCAAGCGCGGGCCTCGGGTAAACCCGAAGCGATCATCGAGCGCATGGTCGAGGGGCGGGTGAAAAAATACTATGAGGATGTGGTGCTGCTCGAACAGACCTGGGTGCATGATGGCGAGAGCAAAGTGCGCACCATCGTCGATCAGGCCGGAGCAAAACTGACCCGCTTCGTGCGCTTCACCCTGGGCGAAGGGATTGAGAAAGAAACCACCGATTTTGCCGCCGAGGTCGCCGCGGCGGCGGGGGTCAACTGATCGGCTGATTGAGCGAGCGATTATGATGAAGCGCCCGGATTGCTGATCCGGGCGTTTTTTTTGCGTCCCCAACGGGTTCATAACGCTAACCAAACGACGTTTAATTTCATTGCGTCCTCCGTCGATTCTGTGGCATTACCTCTGATTGTAATTTCATTAAAATTCGATTGAGGAGTCTGATCCGCATGGCCGAAATTGGACCGCCGCCGCTGGCTGAAATTTTCTTGCCTTATTACGCACTCTGGCAGCCCTCGATTCTCAGCGGCGATTGGTTCGGGCCGCAGACGCTATCCTCGGGCCAACGTCTGACCAGTGGCTGGGTCAATCCGCGCGCGCACAATGAGCTGACTTTTGCGCCGGGATCGACCTTGGGCACGCAGGAATCGATTGGTCTGGGTGGGTCGGTCAATAATGGGGTCGAGATCGGCGCCAATATTGTCACGCTGGCTGATTATATCACGCCCTCGAATGGCGCGCCGATCCTGACGCCCACCACCATCGGGCCGGTCAATCGCATCGAGAACACCTCATTCGGCATCGTGCTCGGCTATGGCCATTCTTCGGGGGTCAGCAGCACCTTGATTGCCAATGATGTTGCGTTCGCCCACGGCGTGACCATCAAAAATTTCTACCGCGCCGGTTATGGGCTGGTGCATTCGACGGTGGGCGATGGCACGTTGCTGATTGAAAACACCGTGACCAATGATGGGATTATTCTCAATCAGGGCGGCGGATCGATTGCGGTGATTGTGGCGAAGGGTGGCAGTTTTATTAATCACGGCACTATCGAAACCACGCGCTATGCCACGGTCACGCTGGGTAATAGTTTGAGTGCGGGGGCGATTTTCAACGAGGCGTCGATCACCGCTTATGGCGGCGAAATTGTGATTGGCAGTTCGGTTTATGGCAGTAAGACGCTGGGCGTTGGCCTAACCGGCACCTTTGCGATGGGCAATGGCGGGACGTTTATTTTGAACGCGCCGGTCGCGGGGAGCGAATATATCCAGTTCATCAACGGTAATGGCGACCGGCTCGGGGTGAATACCAACCCGACTCTGGTGGTGGGCGCCACGGTTGGGTTTGATCTGCCACCGATCAGCGGCTTTGGGGCGGGGGCGGCGGGGTCGGCTTTCACCCAGAGCGGTAATATCATTACCCTCGATAACACCGCGATTCCGGGCGAGATTACCGGCTATTCGATTATCACCGGCAGTGCCAGCCAGATTTTGCTGCTCGATGAATTATTGCCCGGCGGGGGGGCGCAAACTCTGGCGTTGAGTTTTGCCGGCACCAGTTCGCTCGATCATTTGACCATTATGCAAACCGGCGGGATCACCGAGCTGATTGGCGGCGGTGTCGATTTTTTCACCGGCCCGACCAGCGCCGTTGGTTCGGCCAGCAATTTTTTCGCGCCGTCTAACTGGGATCTGGGTGTGGCACCGGGTAGCGCGCTCGGCAGTGCGATCAACAGCCTCGGCGTGACCAGCCCGATCAGCGCGCCTGCGCTTGCCGAAATTGCCGGTGCGAACGTGTATTTATCGAGCATGGCGGCGAGCAATCCAGCGCCCGCGACTCTGTTGGGCATGACCCTTGGCCTGCTCGGCTCGCTCAGCAATGGCGTGGTCATTGGCGGCACGCTGCATCTCGATGGCGTGTCGATTGGCAAAACCAGTACCATCGTCACCGGCATGGGGCATAATGTCATCGCCACCAGCGGCTCGGTGAGTAATTTCGGCACGATCGAGGTT
>JAJZEG010000055.1 GCA_021828605.1 Pseudomonadota bacterium
AGCGATTTCGGCCTGGCGGTGATGACGGTGGAATGGTAAAGCGATGCCGTTGGGGTGATGACGGGCATTGGTGATGATGATGGCGATGCCCGCTTCCATGCAGGCGGCGAGCAAGGCGGCGGTGAGGCTCGCCTGGGCCGTGTCGAGCACGATCCAGGCGATATCCTCCAACGGCAGGCGGGTTTCGCCCTGATCCTGGGCGATCACGCATTGCTGGTCGGCCAGCGAGAGGCGGGCCGGTTGGCTTAGATGCAGGCCACGCCATGCCATGTGCGGGTTTCCTGTTTGATTTCTGAAATGCGTCCGAGACGGTCGATATTGAATTTGCGGAAGCTGAGGAGGGTACGGGTGCCAAGTCCTTGTTTCGTAGCGAGAGGGTTTTGATGTTCAGCTAAGGCTATCGCCGCGACTGAACGGTTGAGCCCCTTGAAATAACCCATGATTATTTCGCCGTTAGGTTTGGCCACCTCCAAAAGGCTATTTCCATAGATACTGAATTTGAATGTGTAACTTGGGTCGATGATGGTCCAGTCGGCCTCGTCTTTACCATTATCCACCGCTCGATCCGGTGGTACCGCGAGCGAGACAATATGATGCGGGTAAATCGGGACTAAATAATAACGCAAAATACCTTTTGGGTTTGGCTTAGCGAAAACATCGATGCGGGCCATGTCGCCGCGATCTGCGGTGCCGTCGCGGACCAAGACTGCGGGTTTGTCGGTGGTCGAGAGGCGGATTTTGCTGATCGGGTCGCCGTTGGGTGAGAGCGGTGCTGATGTTTTGGGTTTGCCGGACTCGATCCAGGTGCGGAGTGCGCCGATGATCGCCTGATTGCGGTCCGGGTCTTTGACGCAGGTGAGATCGGCGAGGGATAGTTTTTCGATGGATTTACGTTCGTAGACGATCAATTTGCCGTCGCGTTCGCGGACTTGCTTGATGGTTGCGGCATGGGCTTCGCCGCGCGCGCGGTGGCGTTCGGCGCGGGAGACGAAAATGCGGGCGAAGGCTTCGATGACATCGGTGCGAAAACCGTCCCAGGGTTGGTCGAGCGCACGGAAATCGCGGCCTAGGCCCTGGCGCTCGGCATCCTTGAAGGCGCGGGTGAGGCGGTTGAGCATGGATTCGGAGCAGGCGGCGAGGACGATGGCATCGAGCGCGTGATGGCGGTCATCGGCGTGGCGTTTGCCGTCCTGGTCCTTTTTCAGGGATTCGATGCCCCAGCCTTGACGGAGCCGGGCGGTGAGCGCGCCGGGACGGGCGAGGACGTGGCGGGTCTCGATGCCGGGATAGAATTTGCGGGCGAGCAGATCGAGGGCGAGGCGGGTGGCGTAGCGGGTGTCGCCGAGATTGCGGGCGCGGAAGCGTTCCTCGACCTCGGCAGCGTTGCGGCGCAGATAGTGGCTGCGTTTTTTGAAGCCTTTCATCGATTTGCAGGATTCGACACGGGCCTGAAAACGCGCCCAGTCATCGGGTGATTTGTCGGCAGAGAACCATTCAAACGGGGTGCGCCCGCGCTTTGCGGTGTGTGCGCTGGTCAGGCACAGGGTTTTGTTGGGGTAACTATCATCGCCGAAGCGGCTCCAAGGTAGGATGTGATCGACCTGAACATGGTTGGCGGCGGCAGTGAGGGCGGTAATCGGGATTTCAGCGTCGGTATAGAGGCAGCGGCCATTCTGCTCCTTCCAGAGTTCATAGCGGAGCATGTCATCGGCGCTGACATGGTCGCGCTGGAGCAACTCCTTGAATTCGTTTCGATTTTTGTCGCGGCGTTTGTTTTGGTCCTCGATGCCTTTGGTGATCTGGTCGCGTTCTTCGGCGGATTTGCCGACATCGCGGGCGAGTTCGAGATGAATCCGTTCGGGCTTGCCGAACTCATGGACCATGACGCTGACTTGTTTGAGGATTTCACTGACGGCTTTGCGGGCGATGGGGTTTTTGACGTCATCGAGGGAGATTTCGGGGCGGGCGGCGTGATTGAAGCCGAGTTCGGCGCAGGCGGCGGAATAGACCAGGCCGGTGGCAAGGTGGGGGATCAGCGCGTGGGCGGCGGCGGCGGAGATATGGCCGGGGCGGCTGAATTGGTTGAATTTGCTGTCATGGACGCCATCGCACAGGGTTTGGATGAGGATGGGTTCGAGCGGTAGCGCTTGGATGGCGGTGGTGATCGAGGTGAGGTCGGCGCGAAAGGACAGGATGGCGGCGAGGTGATCGAGGGTGGGCCGGTCGGCGAGGAGGGATTTCCAGCCCGCGTCGCCGACGAGGGTGCGGATGGTGTAGGAGCCTTCGGCGGCGTTGCCGGTGCGCGCGACAATGTCGCGGGATTCGTCGTCGGGGTTGATGTCGGCGAAGCGGGCGGTGACGGGCAGGCTGAGCAATTTGCGGAGTGATTTCCAGGTGATCGATTTCTGGGAGCCGAAATCGGCGGTGAGGGTCGCGATTTCATCGCGGGTGAGGCGGCGGTCGTTGGCGGCGGTGTGGATGGTAATGGTGTTGAGTTTGGCGAGTAGGCGGAACAATTCAAAACTGTACGCGCGGCGGGCGGCGCGGCGTTCGGTGGGGATGAGCGGGCAGAAGCCGACCAGATGATCGGAATCCTGCAACGGACGTTGGGAGAAGGCGGTATCGATAAAGGTGGTTTCGAGCTGGTCGGTGGTGGCGGGATTGCCGAGGCGGCGTTGGGTGGCGAAAATGGTGCGGATTTCGTCCTGTTGATCATCGCGCAGGATTGAGCGGGTGAAGCCGCCGCCGCGATTGCGCTTGGTGGTGGCGAAAGCCGGGTCGGTGGCGAAGAGTTCGCCGACGGTGCGATATTGACCGAGACGGTCGCGGGTGGCGTTGATGGCTTTGCGCATTTTCGAGGTTTCATCGGCGGCGTTGCTGCTGGTTTCGGTCTTGGCGTTGGAGCGGAAGCCGCGATGGCGGGCGATATGGCCGAGAATGGTGGCGAGTTCGGGGTTGGTCAGGCGGTGATCGAGCGCTGTGCGGCGCAGGGACCAGGGATCGAGACCGAGGGCGAGCGCGTCATTATGGGTGTTGGGCAGGATATCGGCCTCGGCGAGCAGTCGGCGGATCGCGGCCATGCGTTGGGCGCGGCGGCGGATCGCGTTGGTGGGTTTGCGTTCCTTGGCGGTTTCGGGCGCATCGAACATGCGGGTGCCGCAGGCGATGATGGTGCCAGTGTCGTCGGTGAGGTTGAGGACGGCCCAGCCGATGGAGGCGATGCCGGCGTCGATTCCGAAAATATGCATGACCGTTACTTTCGTGTGTTTGGTTAAAATGTGGACTTGACAATGATCGCTCAGTCTTGGATGTTAGCTCCGGGAAATCAATAAGGAAACCACGGCAAAGTGGTTTTTCCACTGACGAATTACCCTCGCTCCGGTAACGGGGCGGGGGGATTTCTTGTGGGGAGTTATTTAATCAAGCGGATTTAGTGGTTTTGGGGTGCCAGCGGTTTATTGGCGCTGGCTACGGGTTATTGGTGACGCGGAATCACGGGCGTTCGAGCGTCGATCAAATTGTGGTGAAGGGTGTTGGTCTGATTGGGCTTAGAATAGTCCAGTGTGGACCTGCGTGCCTACCTCGTTTTATTCTTGTGATAGGAGCGAAAATACGTATAGCGTATTGGGGGTGTAATTATGCATAAGACGATGACGATCACGTTAGATGAGGCTGTTTATGATGGGCTTTATCGCACGGTTGGGAAGCGGCGGATGAGCCAGTTTATTGAGGATTTGGTGAAGCCGCATGTGTTGGATACGGCGCTGGATGAGGGTTATCAGTTGATGGCGGCGGATGGTGAGCGGGAGAAGGATGCCCAGGCTTGGGCTGATGGGTTGATTGTTGATTTGGCCGATGAAGCGCGGTGAGGTTTGGTGGGTCGAATTTGACCCATCGGTTGGTCGTGAGGTTCGGAAGACCATGCCTGCGGTGATTGTGAGTAATGACGCGGCCAATCGGCATTTGGCGCGGGTGATTGTGATCCCGATGACCAGCTCGGTGGATCGGGTCTATCCGGGCGAGACGATTATTTCGCTGGGTGGGCGGCAGAGCAAGGTGATGGCTGATCAGATTATGGCGACGGATAAACGGCGTTTGAAGACGCTGGTTGGTGTTGTCGCGAAGGCGGATATGGCCGCGATTGATGATGTTATTCGGGTGCAGTTCGCTCTGGCCAAATAGGCTTGGCTTATCCCGGGAAGGCGGAGCCCCCACCCCGGCCCTCCCCACGAGGGGGAGGGGGAAGAAGGTTAGGGGAGGTGTTTGGAGGCTGATGACGCCGATCCTCCCCACCCAAGTTTTAAGCGGATGGGGGGAGGGTGGAGCGAAACTATGGAAGATGTTTGCGGATGTAGGGGGGGAGCGAAA
>JAJZEG010000095.1 GCA_021828605.1 Pseudomonadota bacterium
TTTCGTCACTCTCCATCAAACACGGCAACCCGCACGATGCGGGCCAAGGAACTTTTACTGAGGAAGTGTCGGAACGCGAAAAGGCACGAGCAACCACAACAGAAAAGCGCCGCAATCGAGTCAATAGCGGGTTTTTGATGTCTTGGCTAGTGGCCTATCGAATTTGTGCGTGTCCAGTTTTGATCTCAGATCAGAGACATGAGATCAACCTGCCAAAGTCCGAAACAAATGGCGCATCCCGGCCCATTGCTGCACCAGATAGCCGCCACTCGCCATCGCTTCGGGCGCGGTTGCATCGCCGGTCGGTGCGAAATCGCTGGAAAAATCGGCGGTGCCGAACAGCATATCCCAGATCGGAAACACCGCGCCGTAATTAACCGAGCGTAGCCCCGCCGCGCCAATGGCGTGATGGGCCCGATGAAAGCGCGGCGACACCAGTAATCGCTCGCCGAGCCAGCCGAAACGGGCACGGATATTGGCATGGCTGAAGCTTTCCACCAGCCGCAAACCCAGCAGCAATAAAGGAAATTGCAAAGGCGGAATGCCAATCAGCAACCCCACCATCATGAACCAGGCGAATGAAATAATTTCATCGAGCAGGTGATTTCGATCATCCGACCAAACCGTCATATGACGCTGGGCGTGATGCACCGCATGCAGCGCATACCACAGGCTCAGCCGATGGGAGAGGCGATGACGCCAGTAATCGGCAAAATCCAGGATCAACGCATAGGCAAAAAACGTTAGCACCGGATGGCCGAACAAAGGCGGGATCAGGCTTTCCAGCATCGGCGGGATATAGCCGTGATCGACCAACGCGCCGTCGAGCCAGGTTTGCGCGGTATAAAACAACACGAAGGTGGCGACCGGCAAAATCCCGACCCGGGCCAGCGCGGTATAGAAAATATCGGTCCAGACCAGCCTGGCATCGCCGCCGCGCTCGATGGGCCAAAGCCGTTCCAGCGGCACGCAAATCACCAAAGCGATGGTCATTTGCGCCAGACCATAGAGCGCAATCAACACCCAGCCGAACGACAAAAACTCCCAGCGCATCAAGCCCAAATGATATAAAGCGGGCAGCACCGCGATTTGCTCGACCCATCCGGCTAAATCATTGAACGGATGGGTGGGCAGCATCAGGCGAGCCGCATCGCGCTTAGAGCCGGTTGGTCGGTCAGCAAGGTTGAAATAAAAATGCCATGGGGCGAGCGCCCAACCGGTATCCGGTCGGTATGGCCACTCACCGGATCATGCACCGCGACATGGGCGGCAAAGCGCAGGGCAATCCATAGGCGGCCATCGGGGGCGAAACATAAATCATCCGGCCCGCCCGGCATCGGAATCCGCTTGACCACATCGAGCGTGGTCGCATCAATAACCGAGAGCGATCCGGCCACCCGGTTGGTCACGTAAATATGGCGCCGATCAGGGGTCAGGAACAAATTATGCGCCCCGCGATCAGTGACAATCCGCCGTGTCACCCGCCCGCTCGCGGGATCGACCACCGCGACATAATCGCGCCCCATGATCGCGACCAGCACCACGCCGCGATGCCACATCACCCCCGCAGGGGTTTTATCAACCGGCATCACCCAGCGTTGGGTCATGGTGGTCAGGTCAAACGACGCCAACGCGTTCGAGCCTTGCAGCGAATTAAATACGGTATGGCCATCCGGGGTGAAACTCAGATGGCTGGGCATCGAGCCTGGCTTGAAGCGTTTGACCAGGGCGAAATTATCGGCCCGATACACATCCACATGATTGAGCCGCAGGGCGTTGACCACCAAAAACTGCGCATCCGGGCTGAACCAAAGCTGATAGGGGTCGGCCAGCCGCTGATGCCCCATCGGCGCGCCGGTGGCGGGGTCGAAAAAAAACAAGGCATCGCCCGAAGCGTCCGCGACCAGCAAGCGCCGATGATCGGGCGTCAATGCCCAATGGCTCGGCTCACGAAAGGTTGGTTCGCGCCGCAGCACGCGCCGCGTCGTCATATCGATAATCGCCACATTGGCCGCACCCGAATCCATCACCACGGCAATCGGACGCGCTGGCGCTGGCGTCGCGGTTGCGGCGTGCGGGCTGAGTGCGGGAGCGATGATTGGTGCCGCCAACAGCGAACGGCGTGATAGGAGCAAACTCATGGGGCCTCGATATCGGGTCAGTCAGCACGCTCATCGGCAAACACCAGCACTGCCCGCGCCCAGGTGAAAAACGCGAGACTAGTGGTTGCGATCAAAGTATTATCGGTCAAAGATTGCACTGCGAAGGCGAAAAATACAAGCCGGATCACCCGCCGCTGATCGGCGGGCAGGCGGTGGCTGCCGCGCCACAGCCACAGCACCAGCAGCCCGAGCAGCAAGGCCGCGCCGAGCAGCCCGCCTTCGGTGGGGATGCGCAAATATTCGCAATGGGCCGCATTAGTGCCGAGCAGCTCGCCGAGGGCTGAATGCAAATTAACCACGACTTTACCCGCGCCGACCCCCCAGCCCAGCCAAGGCGATGCGGCGATGGCGCGCTCGAAGGCGGGCCAAATCAAGGTGCGGTTGGATAAATCACCCGCCTCGCCGAGGCGCCATAAATCAATGACCCGGATGAAGCTGAAATCAGGCAAAGCCAGCAGCACAATGCCACCCAAGGCGCCCAGCAGGCTGAGCAGCACCAGGCGGCGTTGCATTGTCAGGCGGGGTGAGGGGATGGTGATGAGGGTGATCAGCACCACCGCGCTGGCCAGGCCCAGCGGGGCGCGCGCACCGGTGGCCACCAGCACGGCGAAATCAATCCCGATCCAGCCGAGCAACCGCGACTGGCCAGTGCGCAAATAAGCGAGAAGTGCGGCATAAATCCCGATCATCGCAAAACCGCCGAGGAACGCAGGCGAACTCGCTGCCGCGAGGCGTAACGCCCCTTGCTGATAGCCGAGCAGGTCGCGCACGCCGAGCGCGTCCAGCATTGCGCCGAATCCGACGGTCAAAACCGGCCCGATAATGGTCACTGCGATGATGGTGCGGCGCATCGGTGCGGTCAGGCGCAAAAAACCCGCCGCGAACGGTGCCGCCGAGCCGATCAGCGAGCGGATCGAGGCGAGCAAGGTTAGACCCGGCCAAAATCCGTGGACCAGCCCGCCGATGAACATCGCGCCGAAAGCGAAGCTTGGATTACTCCGATCAAACCGCGCCCCGTCACGCAAGGCGGCCAGCGCAATGATGGATAATCCGGCGGCTTTCAGCACAGCGATGATCACTTCGTGATGCCCGATCAAATCGGAGAGCCACATTTCCGGGCTGCTTTCCACCACCAGCAGCCAACCCGCCATCGCCCAGACCGGTTTCGCATAGGCCAAGCAAGCGAGGAGCAGCAGGCCCAGCCCAAGCTCTAACGCGACCACCAGCGCCGGATGGGTCAGCATCACCAACGCCAAGCCCAATCCAAGGAGCAGCATTGCAAGCCAGGCCGGATGCAGCCGCCTGCTCATAGCAAGCGTGCGATCATGCGCCGCCGCCAACCGCTTAAATCGCCTGTAATGTTATTGCCGATTGCAACATCCATCGGCTTTGTTTATCGCCCTGTTGAGCAACTTGATAGGTTTATTGCGGCATGATCCTGCATTGCACCGATCACGGCGCCGGTCCGCCGGTTTTGCTGCTGCATGGGCTGTATGGCGCCGGGCAAAATTTAGGGATGATCGCCCGTGCTTTGGCCGATTATCGGGTGATCGCGCTTGATTTGCGCAATCATGGCGCGAGCCCCCACGCGCCCGATATGCGCTATGCCAGTATGGCGCAGGATGTTATCGACACTATGGATGCGCTGGGCCTCGATGATGCGGTGCTGATTGGTCATTCGATGGGCGGCAAAACCGCGATGATGGCGGCGCTCACTTATGGCGTGCGGGTGCGCGCTTTGGCGGTGCTCGATATCGCGCCAATCGCGCTCGATCATATCGAAACCAGTGCCGCGATTATCGATGCGTTGGCCGCGATCAAGCTGACCCCGGACCTCACCCGGCAGCGTGCCGATGCTGATTTGGCCGCCACCATCGCCGATCCGGCCTTGCGCGGGTTTTTGCTGAATAATTTGCGCATCAGTAGCGGCAGCGCGCCTTATTGGCGGCTTGATCTCCCAGCGATCCGCGCGGCCTTGCCTGATCTGACCGGTTGGGTCGATCCGCAGAATTTGCAGCCTTATTTAGGACCGACTTTGGTGGTGCGCGGTGGGGAGTCTGATTATGTGCCGCGCGCGGCGCAGGCTGAAATCATGGAGCGGTTTCCGCGCGCGACCATTGAAACGATCGATCATGCCGGGCATTGGCTGCATGCCGAGCAGCCCCTTGCAGTCAATGCCGCTTTGCGCCGGTTGTTTGCCCTTGTGCCCAACCGCGCGGACGCCTAAATCCCCGGTCATGAATACGGAATCTGATCCAACCGATAAGCCCGAGGGCACAACCGGGGCCAGTGAGGCCGAGACCGACGCGATGATCGCGCAAGCCGCCGCGCCGGCGCCCGCCGATCCGGAGGCCGAGCGCGATTTGATGCGCGATAAATGGCTGCGCGCTGAGGCCGATATGGCCAATTTGCGTGCGCGCACCCGTCGCGAGGTTGATGATGCACGCCAATATGCGGTGCAGCGTTTCGCCACCGATATTGTCGAGACGGCGGAAAATTTGCGCCGGGGGCTGGATTTGCTGCCCGCGCCGCAAGCCGACGAAGCGGCGATTATTACCAAAATGCGCGATGGGTTTGCTGGCGTCGAGCGTAGCTTGATCGCGACCCTCGAACGGCATGGCGTCACCGGGCAAGACCCGGCGGGCGCGTTGTTCGACCCTAATTTGCATCAGGCGATGAGTGAGCAGGAACAAGCGGGCACCCCACCCGGCACGATTCTGCAAGCCTGGAGCCGCACCTGGCTGCTGAATGGCCGTTTGCTCAAACCGGCGATGGTGGTGGTCGCGCGCAATCCCGCGACCACGGCGCCGAACACCGAGCCCGCGACCAGCTCGGGCTAATCTGGCTAAATAATTTAGGCGGTGACACATGCCGCCTCTTGTCCGACGCATCATGTGTCAATACATCTGTACCATTCAACAAGGGATGATCCTGGTGCTTCGGGTCAGGACCATCCGCTGCAAGGAGAGAAAATATGAGTAAGGTCATCGGGATCGATCTCGGCACCACCAATTCCTGCGTCGCGATCATGGAGGGCAAGGATGTCCGCGTGATTGAGAACAGCGAAGGGGCGCGCACCACCCCCTCCATGGTGGCGTTTTCCGACAGTAATGAACGGTTGGTCGGTCAATCCGCCAAGCGGCAAGCGGTTACCAACCCCACCAATACGCTCTATGCGGTCAAACGCTTGATCGGTCGGCGTTTCGAAGACCCGACGGTCGAGAAGGATAAGGCGTTGGTGCCTTACGAGATCGTGCGGGGCGATAATGGCGATGCCTGGGTCGAGGCCCGCAGCCAACGTTACGCGCCGAGCCAGATCAGCTCGTATATTCTGACCAAAATGAAGGAAACCGCCGAAGCGCATCTCGGCGAAACCGTCACCCAAGCTGTCATCACCGTTCCGGCCTACTTCAACGACGCTCAGCGTCAGGCCACCAAGGATGCGGGCAAAATCGCCGGCCTCGACGTGCTGCGCATTATCAACGAGCCGACGGCGGCAGCCCTTGCTTATGGCATGGATAAAAAGAACGCGGGCACCATCGCGGTCTATGATTTGGGCGGCGGCACCTTCGATATTTCGGTGCTGGAATTGGGCGATGGCGTGTTCGAGGTGAAATCGACCAATGGCGATACCTTCCTGGGCGGTGAGGATTTCGACCAGAGGGTGATCGATTATCTCGCCGATGAGTTCAAGCGCGAGCAGGGTATTGATTTGCGGCGCGACAAGCTCGCGTTGCAGCGGCTGAAGGAATCGGCGGAAAAGGCCAAAATCGAGCTGTCCTCGTCCAAGGAAACCGAGATCAATCTGCCTTTCATCACCGCCGATGCCTCGGGTCCGAAGCATTTGGTGATGAAACTCACCAGGGCGAAATTGGAATCGCTGGTCGATGATCTGATCGAGCGGACGCTTGGCCCGTGCCGTGCCGCCTTGAAGGATGCCGGCGTGACGGCGGGCGAGATCAACGAGGTGATCCTGGTCGGCGGCATGACCCGGATGCCCAAAGTGATCGAGGCGGTGAAGCAGTTTTTTGGCCGCGAGCCTGCGCGCAACGTCAATCCTGATGAAGTGGTCGCGATTGGGGCGGCGATTCAGGGTGGCGTGCTCAAGGGCGACGTCAAGGACGTGCTGTTGCTCGATGTTACCCCGCTCTCGCTGGGCATTGAAACATTGGGCGGGGTGTTTACCCGGTTAATCGACCGCAACACCACCATCCCGACCAAGAAGAGCCAGACCTTCTCCACCGCCGATGATAATCAGACGGCGGTGACCATCAAAGTGTTCCAGGGCGAGCGCGAGATGGCGGTGGATAATAAGCTGCTTGGGCAGTTTGATTTGATGGGTCTGCCCGCCGCGCCGCGCGGCGTGCCGCAAATCGAAGTGACCTTCGATATCGATGCGAACGGCATTGTCTCGGTTTCCGCCAAGGACAAGGCAACCGGCAAGGAGCAGCAAATTCGCATCCAAGCCTCGGGGGGCCTGTCGGATGCGGATATCGAACGGATGGTCAAGGATGCCGAGGCCAATTCCGCGACCGATAAGGCCAAGCGTGAGCTGGTCGATGCGCGCAATCAGGCCGATAGCCTGATCCATCAGACTGAAAAAACCCTGAAGGATGCGGGCGATGGCGTCAGCGCGCAGGATCGGGGCGAGGCCGAGGCCGCGATCAATGCGGCGCGCAGTGCGGTTGAGGCGAATGAGTTGGAAGCGATCAAATCCGCGACCGAGCGCCTGACGCAAGTGGCCATGCGCGTTGGTGAAGCGATGTATAAGGCGCAAGCTGAGGCCGGTGCAGGTGCAGGTGATGCCGGATCGGATCATGCGGGTCCGAATGGTGAAAAAATCGTCGATGCCGATTTCGAGGATATCGACGATAACAGCAAGAAATCGGCTTGATCGCCGATTATTTTGAGCCTCTTCAATCCCGGATCAGCAATGGTCCGGGATTTCCCGTTATGCTGCTAATCCAGGACTGAGCGCGCCATGGCGAAACGCGATTATTACGAAGTGCTCGGCGTCACCCGCACCGCCTCAGCCGAGGATTTGAAAAAAGCCTATCGCAAATTGGCGATGCAATTTCACCCGGATCGTAATGCGGGTGACAAAACCGCCGAGCATAAGTTCAAGGAAGTGAACGAAGCCTATGACGTCCTGAAGGATGATCAGAAGCGCGGCGCCTATGATCGGTTTGGCCATGCCGCGTTCGAAAATGGCGGTCCGGGTGCAGGGGCCGCTGGCGGCGCAGGCGGGGGTTTTGGCGGCTTCGGCTTTGAGGGCGGAATTGGCGATATTTTCGAACAAATGTTCGGCGAAGCGATGGGGAATGGCAATCGTCGCGGTGGCGGCGGCGGTCGGGCCCAGCGCACGGGTAATGACATTCGCGCCGGTGTTGAAATCGAGCTGACCCATGCTTTCACCGGCACCAAGGCCGAAGTGCGGGTGCCGACCCGGATGAATTGCGATGCCTGTAGCGGCACCGGATCGGCGGATAAGCAGGCCAGTGCCGATAGCTGCCCGAGTTGCAATGGTTCGGGCCGGGTGCGCGCGCAGCAGGGTTTTTTCATGGTGGAGCGCACCTGCCCCACCTGCGGCGGTTCGGGCCGGGCGTTGCGCAATCCGTGCCGGGTTTGCGGCGGTGCGGGCACCGTGCCGCGCGAGCGCACGCTTTCGGTCAGCATTCCCCCTGGTGTTGAGGACGGCACGCGAATTCGCCTGACCGGCGAGGGTGAGGCTGGTGGGCGCGGCGCCGCGCCGGGCGATTTATATGTGCATGTGGCGATCCGTCCGCATCCGATTTTTCAGCGTGATGGCAGCAATATTTTTTGTCGCGTGCCTCTGCGCATGAGTCAGGCGGCTTTAGGCGCGGAAATCGAGGTGCCCGCCATCGATGGCAGTCGCGCGCGGGTGAAAATCCCGCCTGGCACCCAGACCGGCGATCAGTTCAGGCTGCGAAATAAGGGTTTTTCGGTGCTGCGCAGCACCAGCCGGGGCGATATGTATATCCAGGTCGCGGTGGAAACCCCGCAAAACCTGACAAGGCGCCAGCGCGAACTGCTGGAGGAGTTCGACCGCGAAGCCGCCGCCAATGGCACCGGCAGCCCGGAAAATGAGGGGTTTTTCTCCAAGGTTCGTGAGTTCTTCGAGGGTTTCTAATCGCTGCGCCGTCATGTTACATTTTGTGTGTCGCGATACTGAAATCCTTTGGATTTCAGTATCATCAGGACACTGGCTAGGCTTCGCGAACGACGATATATTTCAGGCTTTCTGATGGAGCAAACAATGTCTCTGCGCAGGTCTTTTTGGTTGAAGCCGGTCGCGTCGTTCTCGGTAGTCGCTATTTTGGCGGGCTGTGCGGTGCAGCAGCCGCTGGGGCCGACGGTGGTTGCGATGCCGGTTCAAGGTCAACCGTTCAGCAGTTTTCAGCGCAATGATCAGGCCTGCCGCTATTACGCCCAGCAGCAGGTGGCCGGGCAAGGGCAGGGGGCGAGCCAGGCCGCCAATAATAGCGCGGTCGGCGGCGCCCTGCTCGGTGCGGCGGTGGGTGCGCTGCTCGGTGCGGCGGGGGGCAATGCGGGTGCGGGTGCCGCGATTGGCGGTGGCTCCGGCTTGCTCCTCGGCTCGGCCAATGGCGGTGCCGTCGCGCAAAACGCTGCGGGTAATATTCAGGCTGAGTATAATGTGGCCTACAGCCAATGCATGGTCGGGCATGGCGAGCAAATGGCGCCACCACCGCCTGCCTATAATTCCTATAGCTATCCTCCCTCCGGCTATGGCCAGCCGGGCTATCCCTCACCCGGCTACGGGGCTCCTCCCTATCCGCCGCCGGGCTATTGATTATCCTTGCACGCGATCAGGCCAGCCGGACCGATCCCACCCGCTTTGCTTAGCCTTGGTGCAGCGGATGCAGCCCTCTGCATAAACCGTCCGCGCCCGCCGCGTAAATTGGTCCCGCTGCCGGTTTCAATCGCGCTGCATGCGCTGGTCCTGGCGATCTTGCTGTTCGCCGCACACCGCGTCCTCAAGCCACCACCGCCGCAACCGGGCATTGCCGTGGTGTTTCAAAGCACCGGCCTGACCCATACGGCGACAAAAACTGCGGCGCCGTTGTCGCCCCATTACGGCCCACCGCAACGCGCGGCCAATTCAGCGCCGCCCGCCGCCCCGCCGCCCGCTGCCGCAGCGCCCAAGGCACCCAAGGTGCGTTTGGCGCAACCCAAACCGATCCCGGCAATTCCGCGCGCGCTTGATCATTTGCCCATCCCGATGCCCCACCCGGCCCCGCCCACGCAGGCGCATCCGACCACGCGCCACAATGCGGCACCCCCCTACCGGATTATGAATGGCATGTCGTTCGGCCATAGCGCCGCAGCGCCTTCACCGTTTCATCGGATGCCGGGTCATCTCGCGTTGCAGCTTTCGCAATCCTATTTGAGCCACCAAGCCCCGGACATCACCTTCCAGGGCAAGGCCGGACCCGATTGGGAGAGCGCGTTCGATAAATGGGTCAATGAGCATAAATATTATCCGCAAAGTGCTGCCGATAATCGCGAGCAAGGTCGGGTGACCATCGCGATGACCATCCTGCCGGATGGCAGCGTGCGGAATTTACGCCTCATCAGCAGTTCTGGCGCGCCGCTGCTCGATATGGCGTGGCTCGGCCTGTTTCAGGGGGGGATTCATGTGCCGCCCTTTCCACCCGGCAGCCCGGCGACGCGTGAGCGGGTGGTGGCGACCATGCGCTTCGTGCTTATTCATTAGGGTAATGTGGTTAGCCTCAGTCAGCCAATTCAATCCAAACCAATATAGCTCCGGAGCGAATCACTGCTTGCGGCTGAGCACCGTGCGCGCAGCAATATTGATCGCGAGCACCACCAGCATCACCAGCAAGGCCGCGGCGAAGGCGACGGCGTGGGCCTTGCTGCTCGGCTCGTTGATATAGGTCCAGACCACATAGGTCAGATACCCGATCGAGCCATGAATCAAATGAAAATTCCAGCCGAGCGTTGACCAGCCCGCCGTATAAATCAGCGGTGCGGTTTCACCGACCGAAATGGCTAAAGCAAGCAAAATTGCGGTAATCACTCCGCGCAAGCCAGCGGTCAGCACCACCCGAAACGCCACCGTGCGATCCCGCGCGCCCAGCGCATAGGCCGCCTCGCGCATCGAGGTCGGCACCCGGCGCAGCGACATTTCGGTAATCCGGGTCAGATAGGGAATAACCATAATCGCGAGGGTCAGCGATCCGGCCAGCACTGAAAATCCCCAGCCCAGCCCGATCACCAGGGTGATATAGGCAAAATATCCCAATACAATCGAAGGCGTGCCGGTCAGCGTGTCAGCCATAAAGCGGATCACCGCGCCGAGCTTGTTCTGGCCATATTCCGAAAGGTACATCCCCGCCCCCACGCCGATGGGCACCGCGAATACCAACGAGCCGAGCGAGAGCACCAAAGTGCCGACCACCGCATTCAGCAGCCCGCCATGGATCGCGTTGGTGGTGAATAATTTGACCGAAAATGCTGAGGCCCCTTTGATCACCACCACCGCCAGTAAATCCGCGAGCGGCACCGCGATCAACAAAAAAGCAAGCGCACAAAAGCACCAGCCCAGGCGGTTGAAAATATAGCGCCTTGTTTCCAGGCCGGTTCGCCGTTGATCGGGGGAACCCAGACTAACCGACATTGCGAGATCCCCGCACCAAGAGCCGCGCCGCCGCATTCACCGCGACGGTCATCACGAACAACACCAGCGCAATTTCGGCCAGTGATTCGACCGCCATATTGGTCGGGTCCTGCAAGGCGCTGTCGAGTTGCGATAAAATGAACGAGGCCATGGTGCTAATCGGGGTAAAAATAGTGTCTGGCAGGTAGTTCAACCCGCCGCCTGACACCATCAGCACCGCCATGGTTTCACCCAAAGCGCGGCCCAAAGCGAGCACGATGCCGCCGATCAAGGTCACCCGCGCGGTGGGCAACATGACCTGCGTCACCACTTCAAAATGGGTCGCGCCCAGCGCAAACGCCGATTCGCGCAGTTCCTTGGGCACCTGCACCATCGCATCATATAAAGTCGTTGCGATGATCGGGGTGATCATCAGCGCCAGAATAATCCCCGCCGCGAGCAAGCCATAGCCGCTGCCCGAGCTGTTATGCATATTCAAAAACGGGATAAATCCCAACACCGCCGTCAGCGCCGGGCCGATTGTGTGGGCAATCAGCGGCACCAGCACATAAATCCCCCATAACCCGAACACCACGCTCGGCACCACCGCGACCAGCTCGACCACCATGGATAAAATCGGGCGCAAGGCGGCGGGGGCTTTTTCAGCGAGAAATAACGCGGTGCCAATGCTGACCGGCACGGCGAACAGGATCGCCAGCAGCGATGAGGCCAGGGTGCCGACAATGAAGGCCAGAATGCCGTAATTCGCGCCGGGCTCAATTTTATAACCATGGCTGATCACGCCATTGCCGTATAAATTACCGAGACTCCAATCGATGGTGCCTAAAAACCGAATGCCGTTAAAGCCGATCGCGGTCCAGGCATAAGCGCCGAGGAAAAAAACCACCGCGAACAAGGCGGCTGGAATAATCAGCGCAACCCCGGCCATCACCCAGCGAAACGCGCTGCGTCGCCCGGCGGGACGATCACTGGTCAGGCCGGCTTTCAGCTCCAGCCCGGCAATCGCCAGAATTTTCCGTCGTTCGTCGGGGGTCGGCTCGATGGGGGATTTATGCTCAGAACTGGCCAATGATTGGGTCTCCACACATGGCGAGCGGGCGATAGCAGACCCTTGCCGATGCGCAAAATGAAATCGTCCTCCCGGCGGCACCGAGAGGACGATTTTAGGCCCGATTAACCGTGGATTTTAGCGATCTGCGCGGCAGACAGCTTTTTAATCGCCGGCGGCAACGCCTTGAACTCAACCTGCTTCAGGAAATGCGGGGCATTACCCTGATTGCTGGCCCAGGTCAGCATGGTGCGCACGGCGGAAGCGGTGGCATCATTGGCTTGCTTGGCGTTCACGATCGCATATTCATAGTTGATAATCGGATAGCTCATCGCACCCGGCGCAAACACCAGGCTGATCCGCTCATTCGCTGGGGTTTTACCGACCAGCGTATCAGCGGCGGCGCTGATGGTTTTAGCCGATGGCATCAGGAACTTGCCCGCTTTGTTCTTGATCGCAGCGACGCCCAAATGCGCCTTCGCCACTTCCTTGTAGAACGACACGCCAATATAGGCGATGCCATACGGGTTCTGCTGCAACGCGGTCACCATGCCCGGATTGCCTTCAGCGCCCAGGCCACCCTGCACGGCGGGCCATGATACGGTGGTGCCGTAGCCGACAGTGCTATTCCAAGCCGGGGTCGAGAAGCTCAGATATTGCGAGAAAATGAAGGTATCGCCTGAGCCATCGGTGCGATGCACCGGAATGATTTTATGCGACGGCAGTTTCACGCCCGGGTTCAATTTGGCAATCGCCGGCGCGTTCCACATGGTGATTTTGCCGGTATAGATGCCCGCGAGCACCGGGCCGGACAGGCGCAAATGCACATTATTCAGACCAGGGACATTGTAATTGATCGCCTGGGCGGAAATGGCGAGCGGGATGTTCAGGATGTTCGGATCCTTCTTGATCTGCCCGTCCGACATATAAGCGTCCGACGCGCCGATTTGCACGACGCCGGAAATCGCCTGCGAAATGCCAGCACCCGAACCGGTGCCCTGGGTGACCACTTTGATCGAGGGATGCGCTTTCTGAAAGCTCGGCAGCCAGATATTGAACAGCGGATAAAGCAAGGTCGAGCCGGTTTCATTCAGCGTGACGCTTGAGGTTGCCGTGGCAACACCCGCACCCATTCCTGCAACCAGCAGAGCCGCAACGCTTGCCCGCGCGAGCAGCGAACGACGACGCAAAAGACCAAATCGCATGAGAGGAGTCCCCTTATTCAGTTGTTACCAGCGTCAGGGCCAGCATAGCCCCTGCTGCGAACCCTCTAGGCGAAGCTGTGTGACAGTGCGACGGGAGAACGATGAAGCTTTGATGACATCGACAGGCTTGGGTTAAATTTTCGATAGTTCTTTATTTTTTGGACTTAACGCCCGCCTGCAAACGGGCCTCGATCAGGGTGGCTGGCGTTTGCAGCCGGGAAAATCGTACAGCCTGGCGGGTCTGGCCACCCGACTCGCTATGCAGATGCAAAATCAAACTGCTCAAATTCACCCGCGCATCGGCGATCTCGGCCCATGGGTATGGGTCGTTCTGATCGCGTCGGCCACAGAGCGTAACACCCTCGCCAGTGACCCAGGCCCGGATTCGCACCGCTCGATCACCATGATAGCGCCGCCAATCGCCGATGGTGCCCGCCACGGCAAACGCTGCCGCCAAAGGCAGGAGCAGCGCCATCGCGGTCAGCAGCACGCTCGGCACCCCGATATGCACAAATAAAATCGGCCCGATGATCGCCACCAGCACAATCAACGCCACCACGATATAAGGCGGTGACGGGGCAGGGGCGCCTGCCCAAACCTCTAGCCGATCGCCAATGGTGCCCGCATCAAGCGGTTCTGCATCAATTTCATCCATGGCTTGCTCCTATCGCAACCCGGCGCGGCTTGTCGATCAGCCTATTATCCCCGACACTCGGCCCATGCAGGAATCGACCCAAATTGATGTGTCGCTCCGCGATTTATTCACCGGCTTTTTCATCGCCGGGATTTCCGGTTTCGGCGGGGTATTGCCGTTCGCCCGGCGGATCATAGTCGATCAGCGCGGCTGGCTGACCGATGCCGGGTTTGCTGATTTATTCGCGCTCTGCCAGTTTTTGCCCGGACCAAACATTGTTAATTTAGCGGTCGCCTTCGGTGCGCGCCATCGCGGGATCAGCGGCGCCATCGTGGCCGTGGTCGGCTTGCTCGCCGCGCCGATTACCATTGTGGTTACGCTCGGTCTGTTGTTCGAGCGTTATGGCCAGCTCCCCTTGGTGCATCATGGTCTGGAAGGGCTGGCCGCTGGCGCATCGGGCCTGATTTTGGCGGCGGCGGTTAAAATCGCCACCCCGTCTTTGCGTCATCTCGCGACCTTCGCGGTGGTGGCGCTGGCGTTCAGCCTGTTCGCCATTCTGCATTTGGCTCTGCCCTTGGTCATTGTGCTGGCCTTGCCAATCTCGATTCTCATTGCCCGGCAGCGCGCGCCATGATCCTGCTCACGCTCGCTTTATTATTCGCCGAATTATCGCTGCTGGCGATTGGTGGCGTTGCCAGCACGCTGCCCGCCATGGCCCGCGCGGTCACAGCCCATCATTGGATGCAAGCCGATCAATTCGCTGCTTTATTCGGCGTCGCCCAATCGAGTCCCGGGCCGAATATGCTGATTTCCACCCTGATCGGCCTGCATGTCGCGGGCCTGCCCGGTGCCGCTGTCGCGACCTTGGCAATGATCGGCCCGTCCAGCACCTTGACCTATGCGGTGTCGGGCTGGTGGCACCGATTTCGCGAGGCGCGTTGGCGGCGGATCATCCAGGCCGCGATCACCCCGATCACCGGCGGCCTGCTGCTCGCCGCCGCTTCGGTGTTGCTCCGCGCGGCTGATCATGACTGGCTCGAAGCGATGATCTCGGTCGCCGTATTTCTCGCAGTCACCCTGCGCCCGAAATTGCATCCGCTCTGGCTGTTGGCCGGTGCGACCTTAGTCGGGTTGATATTCAGGCCATGATGACACCCGCATGATCGAGACCCTGGTTGCTCTCCTCGCCGCGACGGTGGTGATGGTGCCCATCGCCCGGCGCCTCGGTGTTGGCAGCATCGTTGGGTATCTGGTCGCGGGCCTCGCCATCGGGCCGGATGGCTTGCGGCTGGTCACCGGCGTCGCCCATATCAAGAATCTGGCCGAACTCGGCGTGATTATGCTGCTGTTTCTGATCGGCCTCGAAATCCGCCCGCACCGGCTCTGGATTTTGCGCAAAACCATTTTCGGCCTCGGATTAGGCCAAATGCTGCCGAGTGCGGCGGTGTTAACTTTGCTCGTCCACGCTGCCGGACTTGGCTGGTCCGCCGCCATTGTGCTCGGCCTCGGACTCTCCCTCTCCTCGACCGCCATCGTCCTGCCAATGCTCAGCGAGTATAATTTGCTCAGCGCCGCCTCCGGGCGCGATGCGTTCGCCGTTCTGCTGTTCCAGGACATGGCGTTCATCCCGCTGGTCGCAATTATTCCCCTCTTTGCGTCGCTTCATCTGAGCGCCCACGTTGCCGCTTCGCTGCATGGCGCCTTGCCAGCCCATGTGCCCTGGTTTCGGGTCGGACGCGCCCTGATCGCGGTGTTCGCGATCCTGGCTGCCGGGATTTATTTAGTGGAGCGGATCTTTCGGCTGATCGGCGGCACGCGCAGCCCGGAAGTGTTCACCGCCATGACCTTGCTGATTGTGCTGGGCACGGCTTCACTCGCCCATTGGGCGGGGCTATCGGCGTCGCTCGGGGCGTTCATGGCCGGGGTGCTGCTGTCGGATTCGGCGTTCCGCCACGCGATTCAAGCCGATATCGAGCCGTTCAAAGGCTTGCTACTCGGGTTTTTCTTTATCTCCATCGGCATGTCGGTCGATGGGTCGAGTCTGATCACCCATCCATTGACCATTCTCGCCGCCGTGCTCGCGACTCTGGCCGTTAAAATCGCGGTTGGATTTGTGGTATCGTTCATCAAGCGCCGCAGCGCGCTCACCGCCCTTCGCTTCGCCATCGCTTTACCCGAAGGCAGCGAGTTCAGCTTCGTGCTGTTCGCCGCCGCCGTGACGGCGGGGGCGTTGACCCGGGCCCAGGCAGGATTTGCCACCCTGACCGTTGCTCTCACGATGCTGGTGGTGCCGCTTTTATTCGCAGCCTTCGAGCGCTGGGCGATCCCGGCATTAACCCAGCGTCGCATCGAAGCCGCGCCGATCATGACCCCGGATCAGCCGACCGCCGTGCTGATCGCCGGATTCGGTCGGGTCGGGCAAATTATCGGCCGCTTGCTCACATTGCGCAAAATTCCGTTCACCGCCCTTGATCAAAATGCTGGTCATGTCAGTTTCGTGCGCCGGTTCGGGGCTCGTGCCTATTTTGGCGACCCGACCCGCCTGACCGTTTTGCGCGCAGCCGGTGCCGAGCAGGCCAAAATCCTGATCATCGCTCTGGATGATGCCGAGGCCAGCCTGAAACTCGCTGAACTCGCGCGCCGCCAATTACCGCATCTGACCATTTTGGCGCGCGCCCGTGATCGCCGTCACGCTCAGGCGCTGATGGATCTTGGCATTACGCTGATTGTCCGGGAAACCTTGCTGTCCAGCCTGAAACTCGGCGAACTGGCCCTCGCCGCGCTCAATATCGACCCTGCCGCCGCCGCCGCCGCCACGGCGCGTTTCGCGGCCCATGACGAAGCCCTGCTGCGCGAGACGCTCAATTATGCGGGCGACCCCTCGCGGGTGGCGGCAACGCAGCAGCAAAGCATCAGCGATTTGCAGGAGTTGTTTGAAGCCGATCACCGCAGCCCGCTGTCAGCCGATCGCCGCCCCTAACAAAATTAACGCGTGAGCAACGGTTTGTGCCCGCACGCTCGCCCGGTCGCCCGCGAACACTAGAAGCTCGGCGCGCAGGTCGGTGCGGGTGGCCAGGCCAAACCACACCGTGCCGACCGGTTTCGTGGCTGATCCGCCGTCAGGCCCGGCAATGCCGGTCACCGCGACCGCAATATCCGCACCCGACCGCCTGCGCGCCCCATCGGCCATCGCGCGCGCCACCGCCTCACTCACCGCGCCATCCGTTGCAATTAAAGCAGGCCGGACCGCCAACATATCGGTTTTCGCGGCATCGGCGTAACTCACGAAACCATAACCAAACATCGCCGATGAACCGGCAATATCGGTGATCGCGGCGGCAATCATTCCGCCGGTACAGCTCTCGGCGGTGGCGATCATCACGCCCGCAGCGCGCGCCCGCGCGACCAATTCAGCGGCTAAATCAGTCACATGACCCATCGCAACACCAGGAGCGAAAGCGCCGCGAGCAGCCCCGCGATCCAGTCATCGGCCATGATCCCGAGCGCATCATGCCGCGCATCGG
>JAJZEG010000350.1 GCA_021828605.1 Pseudomonadota bacterium
GAGCGGATGCCACTGCGGCATCTGCGGCTTGGAGCATCGCTTCCAAGTGTGGACGGATTGCAGATCCGAGTGCCGTAAGCTGGGTTAGATTTCGCTCCCGATACAGCAACGCGCCGCCAAATTCATCCTCAAGCTTCTGGATCGACCGTGAGAAAGCGGGTTGCGAGATACTGCATCGTTCCGCGGCCCGCGTGAAGTTCAAGGTGCGGCACAGGGTGATGAAATGACGAACGCGGGTCAGCTCCATGGGAAGCCCTACCCGCCGCACAAGTTAATGTGCCGATTTGACGAGCCCAGCCGTGTTGGCCCGATGCGTAAATTCGGCATTGATATTAATTTACGTAATAACACTATCTAGGTTTTCAATAAAGTGACTGTAATGATTGGAAAAATCTTAGACTTGTTGAGTATATAATTTTTATCCGCCAGCAATGATCCCGCACGGCCCCATTTGACCACCAGCCTGGCGGGAGCAGACGCAACGCGGCCGACGACGCATCGGCGAGCGACAAAATTTCCGTGAGGCCCCTCTTTGCGGTGAAGCAGCGCCAAAGTTATGATCAAGGTGGCAAGAATATCCATGAGAATGGCGAACGGGTCACGCCTGGCGTCAGATAAGGCATCGAGCGCGGACATGCCTTACTGGCGATCCAAAAAGAAGAGTTTGCCCCCGGGCTGAAGACGGCCAGCACTGATGATTTCCGCATAGACTCCGCAATCACCATGGCCGCGATAATCGAGGATGGTCAGTGGGACGTTGAGGTCACGCACGCCGCGGTCAAGATCAATGCTCGTTGCTGGACAGCGGCGGGTGCGCCGCACGATTCTGAGCACGACATCGTCGCACCGAAGCGTTCTGCCCACCCAATCAAGCTCTGACCATGGCGCAGCGCCATCGAAATAAATATTGGCTCGAAAGCGCCGCGGATCGAGATTTTGGCCCACATGATCGCTGAGATCGCGGATCGTCGCGAGATTTATCAGAGAAATGCTCCGCATCAGCGCTGGCGAATGGACGCTGATATCGGTGAACTGATGCCCTTGGGCCTGGACCAGTTTCGCCTCGCCCGGCAGTCTTTCGGCAAGAAACTGCGTCAGGAACACCGCGAGGGCCTTACGCCCCACACGTTCCGTTAGCGAGAAGCGATACGAAGAGTTCGATGTTGCAACGCCCAGAATATGGGTATCAGGATTGAACCGGGTTTTTAGCAGCGCGAGTCGCCCGAAGCGCGCCAGCATCAGGAAGTGTGTTTTCGCCATTGGAACAGGATTGGTTTCGTCGAAGACCAACGAACCATCGGTAACGGCATATAAACGGTCGAAGGGAAAACCAAAACCTTTCGCAACATCCACCCAAGGAAGAATCTCCGCCGAGAGGCCTTTGACGGGATAACGGCAAAGATGATCGATGTTCATTTCTTCTGGCAACGAGGCTTGCGGGGATGACCGCTGGTTCATCGGATGTCCAATTTTTGATCGGTCAGGTGGTCGCATTATGATCGATTTAGAGGCCAAGGTCGCTCAGATCGGGATGGTCGTCAGGGCGCGGTCCAAGCGCCCAGTGGAACATCCGTTCGGATTCTGGAATCGGCTGTTCATTGATGCTCGCGAGACGCACCGCCATGAGCCCTTCGGCATCGAACTGCCAGTTTTCATTTCCATAGGCACGAAACCATTGACCGCTGTCATCGTGGTATTCGTATGCGAAACGAACGGCAATGCGACTGCCTGCGCAGGCCCATAGTTGCTTGATGAGTCGATAATCGCGTTCGCGCGACCATTTGCGGATGAGGAACGCCTCGATTTCGATACGGCCATTCAGGAATTCGACGCGATTGCGCCAACGACTGTCGGGCGTATAGGCGAGAACGACCCGCTCGGGAGAGCGCGTATTCCACGCATCCTCAGCCGCGCGCACTTTTCTGATGGCGCTTGCCTCGGTAAACGGCGGAATCGGTAGGCGGACCATCAGTGGGTTCCTTTCACCGCTGTCGTAATGGCGAATGGGCTCGCTGCGAAGCTGAAGGGCGCTGCGCTCAGGCCAGATGCTTGGCCATGAATCCCAGTATCAGCCTGGCGATCGCGTCAGTTTGTTCATCGAGCGCGAAATGCCCGGCATCGAGCAAATGCAGCTCGGCCTGAGGCAAATCGCGCTTGAAGGCCCGCGCGCCTGCTGCGATGAAGGAGGGATCATTGGCGCCCCAGACGATCAAGGTCGGCGGCTGGTGCGCGCGCAGCCAATTCTGCCATGCTGGATAAGACGCGACATTGGTGCGGTAGTCATAGAGCAGTGCCGACTGAATCTCGCGCTGGCCGGGCTTGGACAGATGGGCGAATTCGTCGGTCCAGCTCTCGGGATTGTAGCGGTCGAGATGGTTGGTGCCGGCGATATGGCGCTGGCGCGTGCCCTCAAGGGACAGGAAGCCATCGATTACATCAGGATGGGCTTCCGGGTTGGCCCAGAAGTCGGCGATCTTTGCCCATTTCGGGCCAAGCCCTTCGGCATAGGCATTGCCATTCTGGGTGATCAGCGCGCGCAGCCGCTCCGGCCGCGCCAGCATGATGCGAAACCCGATCGGTGCGCCATAATCATGGATGTAGAGCGCGTAGTGATCGATGCCTAGCCGATCCAGAAACGCCGTCATCGTCGCGGCCAGATGATCGAAACTATAGCGATAGATCGAGGGGGGTGGCGCATCGCTTTGCCCGAAGCCCGGAAAATCAGGCGCGATGACATGATAATGCGGGGCGAGCAACGGGATCAGCGCCTCGAACTGGCGTGACGAGGTGGGAAAGCCATGCAGCAGGACCAAAGTCGGCGCGCCGCGCGGCCCGGCCTCGCGGTAGAAAATGCCGACGCCATCGATATCGACCCTGCGATAGGCGGTGGTGGCGCTGGTGGATTGCAGCGCCGCCGGGTGCGGTTCCATCGCGCAATCTTGCGCGTCGGTGCTGTTGGCGGTTGCGTCGGAATGGCGGCTTGTCATGATGGTGTTCCCTACTCGGCCAAAATCGGGTCACTTCCCCGTCATGATTGTCGCGCCTGGGCGATCGCCAGCGTGTCGATATATTGGCGAAAGCGGGTGATTTTGCCGTCCTTGACCGTCCAGATATGGGCGTAACCGGCGCGCGCAGCCTTGCCGGTCGCGCCATGCAGGCCGGTAAATTCACCCAGAGAGACGACAACATCGCCTTCGGCGATGAATGTGGACGGGGTGAGCGCAAAACGCGACCATTCCGCCATCAGCGGCTTGAACAGGCCCTCCGCAACCTGCTGAGGCCCACGACCGAGCACCTGATAGTGCCACATCGTGATCCATTCGATATCCGCAGCCATCAGTCCGAGCGCGCCGGAGGCGTCGCCGGTCTTGAGCTTGTCATAGAAGCTGGCGATGAGGTCGGTTGGCGTGGTCATGGTCTCTATCCTTGGCTTGCGCGCGCTGGAGGGTCAGCCGAGATGAATGGCGAGGAATTCGCGGATCGCGGCGCCGATTTCGCGCGCATGGGTCTCCAGCGCGAAATGGCCGGTATCGAAGAAACGGATGTCGGCGGCGGGCACGTCGCGCTTGAACGCCTCAGCGCCGGGCGGGGAGAAGAACGGATCATTCTTGCCCCACACCGCCAATACCGGCGGCTGATATCGCCGCAAACAGGCCTGGATCGTGTCATAGAGTGCGACGTTGGATTGGTAGTCGAGCAGCAGATCGAGCTGGATCTCGGCAATCCCTGGTCGCGCCAGATAGAAATCATCCAGATTGCGGCCATCGGGTGAGACCAGGCTCGGATCGGCGACGCCGTGGGTGTATTGGAACAAAGTGGTCTCGGGTGCCAGAAACCCGCGCAACGCATCGCGGTTAGCCTGGCTCGGCTCGCTCCAGTAAGCCTGGATCGGCGCCCAGGCGCCGGATAACCCGTCGAGATAGGTATTGCCGTTCTGGGTGATAATCGCGGTGATCCGCTCAGGATGCGCAACCGCGAGGCGAAACCCGACCGGCGCGCCATAATCGAAGACATAGATCGCGAAGCGGGCCAGGCCGAGTTCTTCGGTGAAACGACCGATAATTTTGGCGATATTATCGAAACTATAGGTGAATGTGCCGCGCGCAGGCGATTGGGTCATGCCAAAGCCGGGCAGATCGGGTGCCACGATGTGATAGCGCGCGGAAAGTTCGGGGATCAGATCGCGAAACATATGGCTCGCGGTCGGGAAGCCATGCAGCAAAAGCAGGGTCGGCCGGGTCGCGTCACCCGCCTCGCGGTAGAAGATGTTGATGCCATCGACATCGATGGCATGGAAACGAACGGACATGATAAGTCTCCTTGGAGTCAGTGAATGAAGAAG
>JAJZEG010000058.1 GCA_021828605.1 Pseudomonadota bacterium
GGCAAGGCTCCAAAAGGGCGGCGATTTATGATCAGCGCCTTCACGATGTTCTGAAAACTCAACCACTTGCCCCTCCTTTCGGTTATTCGGCTTCATCCCGATAACCATTAATTAGGGCAGAAACGCTATTAAATCTGTGACTCAGATCACACTAGAGCAACATTCGATCAGGTGGAATCACCTGATCGGATAAAGTTGCTCGCTAAAACAATGGTATAGAGTATTATTCGTGAGCCGATGCGAACGGAAAATGCTCTAATGTCCAAATCGTGAATTATGGCTAAATTTCCGCTAAAAATCGCAGGGCGGGCAGGCTCGGCACAAATAAATAGGCACCCCCGCGCGTGGCGACAAAGCGCGGCAAGCCCGCCAAACGCACCGCGCCACCATCGGGCAATGGCAGATCGAACCAGCTCGTCGCCGGATCATTCACCCCCAAAATCGGATCATTCGAGCCGGTAATGCGCGGGTCCTGCAGGCCCAAATTCACCCAATCATACATCACCGCCTCGAACTGCGCGCCCAGGCTCGCCCCGATAAAATTACCCAGTAACCCCCGCTCCACCGCATCAGGCTGTCCGCGCTCAAAACGCGGCCCATAGGGCATGCCGCGCCGGATCAACCGCCTGGTATGCCGCGCGACCCGCTGCACAATCGGCCCGCCGCGCGGATTGCTGCGCCGGATATGCGCGCCCACCGGGCAGCGCCGATCATCCTCGTAATCAAACGCGGTCAAGGAAACCGCAGGCTCGGGATCGGGCGTATCGGGCGACAAAGCGAGCGGCACCCCATTGCGCCAACGCCCGCACAACGCAGCCGCCACCACCTCACGCAGCGCCGCATGCCGGGTCAACCCCGCGCCGATCCGCCCCTCACCCCCCGGCGGCAACAGCACCAGCCCGCGCGGATCAGCCTCCAGCAACGCAGCCGCCCAGTCCAAATAATCCTCAAACCCCGCAACATCCTGCGCCAAAATCCGAAACGCATTAAAACACCCATTATGCCCCAGCACATCCGGCTGCGGCACACGCCACTCGACCCCCTCCATCCCGCTCGAATGACCGAGCAGCGCCACGCCCAACGGCGCAATCGGCTCCCCCAAATCGGCATGCTGTGCGATCTCGGCAAAGCGCGGCTGGGAAATATTGTCCCGATAGAAAAAATGCACATAATCCCCATCGAAATTCGCGCCATCGCGCACGCCGATCATCCGCAGCCCGCGCCCCGCATCACCGCTGGCCAGCAAACGCTGCACCGCGTCCAAATGCACCGGCTGATCGGCATAAATCGCCGCCACCGCATGCACCCGCTCCGGCTGATCGAATGGCGCGGGCCACTGGCTCGGCGCACTCGCCCCAACATCGCCCAATTTCACCGCCCGCTGCGCCATGCCTTGCGCAAACTCACCGGGAAACTGCGCCAGCATCGCCTCGCTCAGCCCAAACGCCCGCAACCCGGCAAAGCTCAACCCAATATTAAAACAATAATCAGGCCGCGCGCCCCAGTTTCGCTCCGGCGTAATCCCCGGCACCTGCTGATCCAAGCCCGAAGCCGCCCGCGCCAGCCAGCGCCGCGCCGCCTGTGCCTCGATCACCTCAAGCACCACATACCGCACCAAACTCCGCCGATAGCCGCGCAAAATATTGCCTTGCAGCTCCGCCGGATCAAACGCCCCCATTGCTCTCACCAGCCCACCCCCATCCGATGCCGCATTTGTCCTGCCGAAAATCCCGGATAGGCCCGATAGCCGCTGCCGAGCGACACATTCGGATTAACCCGCAACTGCAAAATCAGCGCGCGCGGCAACCGCCGCAAATCAACCAGCGGCGCATCCCCGCCCGCCTGCTGGGTGAATAAATCAGTCGCCAAATCCGGCACCTGATACAAATCGCGCGCATGCACCCAGTCGATGAACGCCTCGACATTGCGCTCCGCCGGGATCACCGCATCCCCGCCCTCGATCAGCGCCACCACCGCATCAAACACACTGCCGATGGTCGCAATAAAATCGCGAATATAATTGGTAAAATCACCATCATACACTGAAAACATGCATAAATTATCGCCAACCAGCACAAATCGCGCGAAATGCACGGTGCCGACATTATTCAACCCGGCATAAATTTCATCGACATTCTGCGCAATCGCCATCGCCGCCTTCGCCCGCCCGACCGGGGATGGATCCTTCAGCTTCATCACCAAATTCATCATACGCTGCACATTATCGCCCGGCGCACTGGTCATGACCGGCCCACCCTCGGCCACCCGCACAGGGGTTCGCCACGCCCAAAACGGCACCAACACCGTGCGCGCCAGCATTTGAAACAACCAGGTTTCCGGCAGCCGATCCACCAGCCGCTCAAACCACCCCCCCGCCGGAACCGCACCCCCCCCCCGACTCATCGCCTCAACCCCCCGCAAATGGACAGGTCGCGGCACCCCGCAAGGCCTGCGAATACTCATAAGCCGCCCGCCGCGCTTGCAGCACCGGATCATCCGACACCGCAATCCCCGGCACCAACCGGCACGGATTGAACCCAACCCGTTCGCAATCCTCCTGCTGATCCTCAACCATCGCGGTCAGGCTCAGCGTCCCCATCACCACCCGCTGGCGCTTGGCGGGCCAAGGCCGGGTCGGATCGGCCAACGCGTCACCAACCTCGCCAATCGTCATCATCAACATGAACCGCGCCGGCGCCGCCGCTAGCCGCGCGCGCAACTCCTCGTGCAAATACCGATCAACCGGCGGCGTTGTCGGGTCGGTCAAGCGCACCCCCGCCACCGGTTGCCAATTGAACCGCACCGGGCGGCACACCCCCTCCGCCCCGGTTACCCTGAAACAATGCACCGCATGATAGGTCGCCCGCGCATAACTCACCGGCGCGCCAATCATCCCCGCCTGCGCCACCGCCTGGCGCGCAGATCCATGCCGATTGGCATAATCCAGCATCCCCGCCGCGCCATTCACGCTCTCCCCGGCATACGGATCGGGCAACGGCAATTCCAGACGCATCATATCGGCCAGCTTCGCCCAAGCACCCTCACGCCGCACCGCGCGTGGTCGCGCCGCCGCCGAAAATTGCAAAAACGCCTCGACGTCCGGTGCAAAAAATTCAGGCAAGGTCATCGCCAACATATCCATCGCGCCCGCCTCACCCAGCAAAAACCGGGTTGCCATGCCGCGCACATCCGACCAGCCATCATGCTCGACCGGCGAGCCCGATCCATTGGAGAACCGCACCAAAACCGGCACGCTCGCTTGGGTAAAGGGGGCTGCAATACAAAAACCCGCCGCCACCGGTGACGCCGCAAAACGCCCGCGCACCCCGATTCCCACCGTATGCACCGGGCGCCGCCCGGGATCAAAATCCGAAAAATCAGCTTGCACCGCCTCGACCAGGCGCTGCGCCAGTGTTTTCTCTTCCATCGCAATCTCCCGCTTAAATCATACCGCCTACTCAAAAGTCATTTCGCGCCGCCGTTATCGCGGCATCCATCGTTCCTACCGACCAAATCTAAATTAACTCTTAAATATTACGCATATCTACTGATATTTCTCAAGAAAATAATCAGTACCGGCTCAGGGCTGCCCCTGGTGCGATTGCGTGAGACGCGAGGGACGGATATCCCCTCGGGAACCATCATTCTATCGCGTCAATCTCAGACGTTCCACTAGAGCAATAATCATCTGATTGGAATCGCCAGATTCCAATCAGATGATTATTGCTCGCCAAAATATGAGCAGAGTGTTTCTCATCATGTGAGAAACGCTCTAACCTCAACCCGCGTTGACCGAGACCGGCCTTGCGCGCCAACCCCCAGCGTCTTGACCACGAACCGGCGCGCCGCAGTCAAATCCAACCCCGTCCCGCTTCGCAGCGCCGTCTCATACGCCGCATCACCGATCGCGGCGCGCGCCTGCCCTACCGCGTGGCGCGCCGCCCGATCAAGCTTAATCGGCGAAGCCTCCAGCGCCCCCGCCAGAATCGCGACAATTTCTGGCGCATCCGCCCGGCCAATCCGTGGATCAACCAGTGGCGCCAACAAGGAGCGCACCGTCGACCACGCATAAAATGTCGCGCCATGCGGCGGTAAATCGCGCAAGGTCTGCACATGAATCGCAATCGCCTCAGCCGGTTCCGCATGCGCCGCCTGCAAATCGGCAATCAAATGCTGGGCCCGCAACGCGCCCAGCCGGTTGCCGCCCATCAGCGCCCAATCCACCGCCAACCGATAGGCTTCAACCGCCTTTTCCATCGAGCGATAACTCTCCACCCCGCCGATGGCGTAATGAATATAGCCCAGCAAGGTTGGCTGGGTGGTGCTCACCGCCTT
>JAJZEG010000176.1 GCA_021828605.1 Pseudomonadota bacterium
CTGCTTTACCAGCATGGCCCAGGCGGCTGGTGTGGTTATCGGTGCTGCGTCAGCCGAGCGCGTGGCCAGTGCGGCGTTCATCTCGGTGATGGGCCGCGAAGAAGACCTAACCGCCGATGAAGCCCGGCTGGCTGATTTAATCGTGGTGCCGCATCCAAAATCCGCCGATGATGTCGCTTCGGCGGATGCGCTGCATGCGGTATTGTTCGATTCCGGTCGCCCGGCTTTGATCGCGCCGACGAGCGAGCCGGTGACCATTGGCGCGCGTATCGCGATTGGCTGGAATGGCACCGCACAGAGCGCATCGGCGGTGGCGTCTGCCTTGCCCTGGCTGCGCGAGGCGGGAGCGGTGCGGATATTATTCTCGCCGGATTATCAGCGCCAGGGGCCCGACGCCACTCAGCTGGCCGCGTTTCTGGCTTTGCACGGGGTGCAAGCCGATAGCGTGCAGTTCAATTCGGTCGAGCGCAATGTCGGCGCGGGTCTGCTCGCTGCGGCGAGCGATTTCGGCGCTGATTTATTGGCGATGGGGGCCTATTCGCATTCGCGGCTGCGCCAGCTGATTTTGGGCGGGGTAACCCGTCATGTGCTCGCGACCGCGCATTTGCCGGTCTTGATGAATCGCTGATGACCCGTTGAGCGCACGCTGATGTTTGGTATCGATGATCCGGCGATTACCGCCTCGGTGCGCGCTTATGTAAAATTGCTGCGCGCCACCCGCGCGGTGGTGGCGCGCACCACACCCTTATTGACCCATTTCGGCCTGACCCATACCCAGCTCGGCGTGCTGGAAGCGATTTTGCATTTGGGTCCGTTGACCCAGCGCGATCTGACCCGCAAGCTATTGACCAGCCCTGGCAATTTAACCGATGTGATCGATAAACTCGCACAGCGCGCGTTGGTGGTGCGGGCACCCTGCCCGGAGGATCGGCGTCGGGTGCGGGTGGCCCTCACCGAGGCTGGACGCGCTTTGATTGAGGCGGTGTTTCCGCGCCATGCGCAGGATATTCATCGCGCGATGGACGGGCTGACCGAGGCGGACCAGGTCGCTCTCGGGCGGTTGCTGCGGCATTTGGGGCAGGATCCGGCGATTACCGACGCGCCGATTGACAGTACGGATCGGGCGCCTAAATAGTTCGATATCGAATAATATCATCACGGAGCAAGTCGATGATCGAGCGTCGCGCTTTTTCTACTCTGGGGCAATTCCGCAATGGCTGGTTGGATGCGCACCATCATTTCAGCTTTGGCGGCTATCACGATCCGGCGCGCATGGGCTGGGGGGCGTTGCGGGTCTGGAACGATGACCAAGTGGCGCCGGGGGCGGGGTTCGATCCGCATCCGCATCGTGATATGGAAATTATTACCTTCATTCGTCAGGGAGCGATTTCGCATCGCGATAATTTAGGCAATGAGGGGATAACCCGAGCCGGTGACGTGCAGGTGATGCATGCGGGCACCGGCATCACCCATGCGAAAATGAACCTCGAGGACGAACCAACCCGCTTGTTTCAAATCTGGATTCTGCCGGATCGCCAAGGTGTTACTCCGGGTTGGGCGACGCGCGCTTTGCCACGCGAGGCGGGGGGTGGTTTTGTGCTGTTGGCGGGTGGCCGAGCGGGCGATGCGGCGGCGGGCGCCTTGCCGCTGCATGCTGACGCGGCGGTATTCGCCGCGCGCATGGGGGCGGGCGAGCGCATTGACCAGCCAATCGCGCCGGGCCGCGCCGCGTATTTGGTTGCAACCGACGGTGTTATCAGGGTTAATGGCGTGGTCGCTGAACCGCGCGATGGGGTCGCGATCATCGGTGAACGCGCGATTGTGATCGAGGCGGAGCAGGCTGATACCGAAATTGTGTTGGTGGATGTGCATGAATGAATTCGAGTTCATCTAAAGACGCTGGCAAGGTTTAGATTTCGCTCTATATCGAAGCCGTAGCGTTTCACGGTGCCGCTGTAAGGCGGATCGTCGGGGACGAGAGTATCACGCGCCCACCCTGGCCGGACTCCGGTCTAACCATAAGGATATATCTTGATGACAACGCCAACTGCACCCCGTCGTTCGAGCCGTTTGCGGGGGCTGACACTTGCTTTGCTGGCGAGCAGCAGCCTCGGGTTGGCTGGGTTCGCGATTGCCCATGCGGGCAGCGCGCCGCTGAATGCGACCCAGGCGGTGCAAAAAGATTTCAAGCCGATCAATTCATTCGCCCCTTTGGTGCATGACGTGAAACCCGCCGTTGTTTCAGTGACCGTGCATCTGAAAGTGCAAAAAGCCGCCGATCGCTCGGCGCAAGGGCCGGGCATGATGCCGTTCCCGTTTCCGTTCCCGCACCCGCAGCAACCGCAAGCGGTGGAAGCCAAAGGGTCAGGGTTTTTCATTTCCTCAGCCGGTTATTTGGTGACCAATAATCACGTCATTCGCCACGCCAAGTCGATTTTTGTCACTTTATCGGATGGCGAGAAGCTCCCGGCCAAGCTGGTGGGTCATGATAAGCGTACCGATTTGGCGGTGCTCAAAGTCACCCGCGCCAAACCCTTCCCCTATTTGGAGTTCGGTGATTCGGCGAAAGTGGTGCCCGGCCAGTGGGTGGTCGCCATCGGTAATCCGTTCGGCCTCGCTGAAACCGCGACCGCCGGGATCGTCTCGGCTTTGGGGCGCGATATCGGTGATGGCGAATATGATAGCTTCATCCAAATCGATGCGCCGATCAATGAGGGCAATTCCGGCGGCCCGCTGCTCAATCAGCACGGTCAGGTGATCGGGGTGAATACCGCGATCCTCTCGCCAACCGGCGGGTCGGTGGGCATTGGTTTCTCGATCCCCTCGGATATGGTGAAAACCATCACCGCCGAGCTGATGAAACACGGCCATATCACCCGTGGGTTTATCGGCGTGTCGGTGCAGCCGATCACCACCGAAATGGCGCAGGCGATGGGCGTCAAAACCAAGGATGGGGTGGCGCCGGGCGCGTTGATCGCGGCGGTTGAGCCCAATTCACCCGCCGATCATGCGGGCATCAAGGCCGGCGATATCGTGACCGATGTCGATGGTCACAAGGTCGATTCCCCGCGCACCTTGGCCTTGGCGATCTCGACCATCAAACCCGGAGACCGCGCGCATGTCACCTATTTGCGCAATGGCAGCACCGATCACGCCAATGTTGCGGTTGAGAAAATGCCCGCCAATCTCAGCATGGCGACGATTGGTGGCAAGCAAGCGAGTCCGGGTCAGTCCAGCAAGCCGGAATTGGGCCTGACCATCGCACCGCTCACGCAAAATGACCGTCGTCAACTGGACTTGCCGCTGGCGGTCAAAGGGGCGGTGATCACCGATGTCACGCCGGATTCCCCCGCTGATCAAGCGGGCCTGCGCTCGGGTGATTTGATTATCGGCGTTGGCTCGGCGGCGACCCCGAACCCCACTGACGTGGTCAACGCGATTCATCAGGCCGAGCAGCGCCACGGCAAGGCGGTTGCGCTGCGCGTCATGCGCGGTAATCAGTCGATTTTCGTTGCGGTGCCGTTACCCAAGGCTAAAAAATAACCCGCGACTATTTCTGTCAAACCCGGTTGTTGGAGAATAAATCTCCCTCAACCGGGTTAATTTCGACTTGTTTGCGTTAAAAAATTCTCCAACCCTTGCGGGTTGGAGAATTTTTTGTTTGATCATCCGAATGCGCTGAAGGTCGCGCCAACCCGATCGGGGTTGGTCGGCACCAAAGCGACCGACAAACAGGAATTTTGCCGATGACGCGCCGCGTTGACACTGATCTTGCGCAACTCGAATCCGAGAGTATTGAAATTATCCGTGAAGCCGTCGCCGGATTTCGCAATCCGGTGATGCTGTATTCGATTGGCAAAGACAGTTCAGTGATGCTGCATCTGGCGCTCAAGGCGTTCGCTCCGGCGCGGCTGCCGTTTGCGTTGCTGCATGTTGATACCGGCTGGAAGTTTCGCGAAATGATTTCGTTCCGCGATCAGATCGCCGCGCGGCACGGGCTGGACCTGATCGTGCGGCATAACGCAGAAGCTGCGGCGCGCGGGGTCAATCCGTTCGATCAGTCAGCCTCGACCTATACCCAGATTATGAAAACTGAGACGCTGAAATTGGCCCTTGATGAACTCGGCTATGACGCCGCCTTTGGCGGGGCGCGGCGTGATGAGGAAAAATCACGGGCCAAGGAGCGGATTTTTTCGGTGCGCACCGCCCAGCATGGCTGGAACCCCAAGGCGCAGCGGCCTGAATTATGGAATCTGTTCAATACCCGCTTGGCCCCCGGTCAAACCATGCGGGTGTTTCCGCTGTCAAATTGGACCGAGTTTGATAT
>JAJZEG010000193.1 GCA_021828605.1 Pseudomonadota bacterium
ATCAGCGTGCAAGGTCTGGTGCAAGACGCTGAACGTCTGGTGGTCGAAGGCAATGTCGAAGCCACCATGATCACCGCGACCGAACTCTCCATCGCCCCCGGCGGCGTGTTCAAAGGTGAAGTCGAAGTCGAAGAAGCCGAAATCGCGGGCACCATCGATGGCACCCTCACCGCGCGCCATGCCTTGATCGTGCGCGCTACCGGCCGCGTGCTCGGCACCGCGCGCTGCCGTCGCCTGCAAGTCGAGGATGGCGGTCAGGTGACCGGTCGGATCGAAATGCTGACCGATCAATCGAGCCCCCACCAGCCGGTGACCGACTAACGCTCCGCCGCGCCAGCAATCGGTATGGCCGCACGACCCCCGCACCAACGCCCCGGCACATCGCGTCGGGATCGGCGCGCGGTGCTGGCCATACCTATTCTGCTCACTATTCTGCTCACTGGCCTGCTCGCGGGCTGCGCCACACCCGCACCGGACCCGCGCCTCGCCCAGGCCACCCAAAGTCAAGCCCCACCAACCCAGCTCATCGGCGCAAGTTCCGCCGTGCTGCGCGCAGCCCTGATCCCACCCATATTGCGCCGCCATGACGGTCCTGCCGATGTCTGGCTCTATGATTCCCAACTCTGCCGCCTCGAAGTGGTGCTGTATCGCGGGGCAGGGGGCAGCAAACTCGTCTCCCTGGCCCAGCCAATGCCAGCATCGGTCCAATTATCCGCCTGCATGGCCAGCCTGCAACGTGCCAGCCTGCAACGTGCCAGCCTTAACCGTACCAGCCTTAACCGTACCAGCCTGCAACGCGATGGCACCTCGTGACAATCTGATCTAGTATCCGTCAAACAGGTTTGAGGGTGGCAATGACCAAATTACGCGTCGCGGTCCAAATGGACCCGCTGGCTGATATCGATATCGATGGCGATTCCACCTTCGCACTCATGCTCGAAGCGCAGGCGCGCGGTCATCAACTCTGGCATTACGGGGTCAATGATCTCTGGCTCGATTGCGGTGTCGTGCGCGCCCGCGTCCGTCCCGTCTCAGTGCGCCCCCGCAAACCCGACCATTTCACCCTCGACGCCCCGGAAATCCTCGATCTCGCCAGCATGGATGTGGTGCTGATGCGCCAAGACCCACCCTTCGATATGGGCTATATCACCGCAACCCATCTGCTCGAACAAATCCACCCGCACACTCTGGTAGTCAACAACCCCGCCTCCGTGCGCAACGCGCCGGAAAAACTCCTGGTCACCGAATTCCCCCATCTGATGCCACCCACCTTGATCGCCCGCGACCGCGCCGCCATCACCGCGTTCCGCGCCACCCATCACGACATCATCATCAAACCTCTGTTCGGCAATGGCGGGGCAGGGGTGTTCCGCCTGCGTCCCGATGATGAAAATCTCGGCTCCCTGCTCGATATGTTCCTCACCGCCTCGCGCGAACCAATCATGATTCAGCGCTACGAACCCGCCGTCCGCGCGGGCGATAAACGCATCATCCTGATCGATGGCGAACCGATGGGCGCGATCAACCGGGTGCCGATGGCGGGCGATGTCCGCTCGAACATGCATGCCGGCGGCCGCGCCGAACCCACCACCCTCACCGCGCGCGACCGCGAAATCTGCGCCGCCATCGGCCCGCTGCTGCATGAGCGCGGCCTGCTCTTCACCGGCATCGACGTGATCGGCGACTATCTCACCGAAATCAACGTGACCTCACCCACCGGCCTGCAACAAATCGCGCGCTTTAATAACGTGCATCTGGAAAAATCGATCTGGGATCGAATCGAGGCGCTGAAATAGTCTTTGCGTGCCCTGATCTTGTTGATCGGACCCGCTATGATCACAATTCCCTCATAACGGCTTGCCATCGCCGCTCTTGTGTGCCAGCGAAGGTCCGCATCATCTCACGCACCGCCGAGGAGACGTCATGCGCCGCCCCGTTCTGGTCTATGTCATCATGCTGATCGCCTATCTCGCGATCGACTCGGTCTGGCTGACCCTCACCTCCGACTCGATCTACCGCGCGACCCTGCACGCGATCCTGATCCCCGGTTTTCGCGCCGCCCCAGCCATCGCGGTCTATCTGCTCCAGGTGCTCGGCCTGCTGATTTTCGTCCTGCCGCGCGCCATCGCCTCCGGTCGCGCCTCATCAGCCCTGATCCTCGGCGGCGCATTCGGCCTGTTCACCTATGGGCTCTATGATCTGACCAACGACGCCACCCTGCGCCACTGGACCCTGCGCCTCACTTTGACCGACATCGCCTGGGGCACCATCATTTCCGGCCTGGTCTCCCTGATCGGCTGGCTGTTCGCCCACAGACTGGGCCGCCAACGGATCTTCTCCTGATTTCCACACCGATTCCGCCCACGCAAACAGGCTGAACAGCGGCGTTCACGCCCCCATTCAGCCGCTTGCGACTTCACCCGATCAAGCGCGTGAAATCCAATTACGCTTTGGCGCTCTGGGTGGTCTTGTGCGCGTCGGTCGTATGCTGATGCGCCGTGCCCGACAGGCCGGACGCCTTGGTTGAATGGTCCAGGGCCGATTTATGATCGCCTTTTTCGTGATGTTCGGCGGCCATTTTATGGGCCTTCGCGGTTTCTTCGTGTGATTTAGCGGCGGTGTGATGGCTGGTTGCGGACATGACTATTTCCTTTTTTGAGGGGCGCCTCGGCATGATGCCGATCAGCGACAGAGCAAAATCGTGATCAGTTTTATCCAATCAAAATCCCGCTCTGCCCCCATCATGTCGTTCGGCCATCAACCCCAAACAACCGGGAAAATTATTATGATCAATTATTTACTGCTTGGAAATCAATACGGTGCCCCCTAAAATTAGCTCTCACCCTGCGGCCGCTCAAACGCATCCTTGCCATCGAAGCGCTGCAATTTCTCGACATGCATCCAGGAATGCCGCCCCCCAATCGCCTTCACCAAATCGGCAATTCCCTGCGGCGAATTGCCCTCGGCGGGCGTATTCAACATGAACCGGCAGTCAAAATGATCAACCAGGAAGGTCTGCCCGCCGGTCGCGGGCCAAACCTGCACGCCCCGATTGGAAATACTATCGAGCCGCAACTGGCTGCCTGCCGCAATCTCGGTCAAAGACGCGCCCAATTCGGCTGCCGACAAATCCGACTCGATGAATATATCCACCCCCAGCAATTCCCGGGTTTTCGGCTCGGTATGCGCGGTCAAATCCGGCCACGGCGTCAGGCTCAGCGCCCGATAATCGCGCGACGGCAAATTACTGGCCCGCCCCAAATTATCAATCACCTGACCGACAAATTTATCGGTGCCCACCCCATGCCCGCGCGGCGACAAATCGCCGGTCAGGTTCTCGCCCTCCGCCAGCGTAATAAATAAAGCCTGCTCGATCCGCGCCGCCGCCGCGAACGCCCCGATATGGCGCAGCAACATGATCCCCGCCGAGAGCAACGCCGTCGGATTAGCCAGGCCTTTGCCCGCAATCGTCGGCGCCGAGCCATGCACCGCCTCGAAAATCGCCACATGGTCGCCCAAATTCGCCGACGGCGCGATGCCCAGCCCGCCAACCAGCCCCGCCACAATCACATCGAACTGTTCCGGCGCAATCACCAACTGATGCGCGCAATTATCGATAATAATATGATCGCGCGCCAAATCTGGATATTGCGGCCCGACTTGCTCAAACACCCGCTTCATCATGCCTTCGGTCAATTTCATGATGTTCGCCTTGGTCGCGCAGGTCACCTTCTTGCGATCTTCAGCAATCGCCAAACCAAACGCCGCGCGAATAATCCGCTCGCAGCCGGGCCTGGTCATTAATTTCAGGCACTGCGCCACATCCGGCGTCTGCATATGCTCGATCCCGGCATACACATCTTCAACATTCTCGCGCACAATCACCATATCAATGCCCCGCCCGGTAAAGGGCGTCTTGATCCCCGGCAATTCGCGCACCGGGCGAATATTGGCATACAGTTCAAAATGCTTGCGCAACGTCACATTGGCCGATTTCTCACCAAACCCGACCGGCGTCTCCAACGGCCCCTTCAGCGCCAACCCGTTCCGGGCAATCGAATCCAGCGTTTCGCGCGGCGCGCCCGAGGCGATGCCCTTTTTGAACACCGCCGCCCCCGCCTCGGCCATTTCCCACTCAATCGGCGCGTCCGCCGCCGCGAAAATCCGCCGCGTCGCCTCGAACACTTCCAACCCAATCCCATCGCCGGGCAACGCCGTCACCCGCGTCTTGGCCTGCGGATTCGCTCCGTGCGGTATCGTCATCTCAACCCCCTCAGCAATGGATTCTGGATCTTCGCGCCAACTCTACGCAATTCTCCGCTTCA
>JAJZEG010000292.1 GCA_021828605.1 Pseudomonadota bacterium
CCTTATCGATAGGTTAGAAAACCTGGTGGCCATTGCGGGGAGCCCGCACCCGATCCCATCCCGAACTCGGACGTGAAAAACCCCAGCGCCCATGGTACTGTGTCTCAAGGCACGGGAGAGTAGGTCGCCGCCAGGTCCTCTAACCTATCGATACCAAACACCACCACCGCGGGGTGGAGCAGCCCGGTAGCTCGTCAGGCTCATAACCTGAAGGTCGCACGTTCAAATCGTGCCCCCGCAACCAAATTCATTCGCGCAGATAGAATAAATTCTGCAAACATCTTCTTCAGCCGACGGTTCTTGTCTTTCAACGCCTTCATCTGCAACACCATCGACGTGTCCATCCCGCCATATCTCGAGCGCCCTTTGTAAAATGACGCCGCGCTCATCGCGTGCTCACGGCACAAATCGGCTACCGGCACGCCCCCTCAGCCTGACGCAAGTTCGCAAGAATTTGGGGTTCGTTCTATCTCGACGTCTTCATGCAAATTGCCGCGTGCTCAATGTCGAGAAAACTCTACTCATCAAGCTCCCTAATTACAGGGAGATTACCGATGAAAATATCGGTTCAGATCTCAGTGGAAATCAACACGACTCGCTCCCAGTTGATTTAGAGCAATAATCATTTGAGTGTAATCGGAAGATTACAGTAAAATGATTCAAATCACTTGTAAAAAATATGAAGGTGGAAGCCATGAGCCAACAAATCAATCTAGCGATCAACACGAAACTTGGCGGTGCTGTCAGCAGTGGAGATTTTTCAGCATTCGATGCGATCTTTGCTGCGGACGTGATCGATCACGATCCGGCGCCAGGTCAATCTCCTGGACCGCAGGGTTTTAAGGACTTTTTTACGATGATGCGGTCCGCATTTCCCGACTTAAAAGTTACCGTTGATCGGCTCGTGCAGAACGACACCGACATTTGCATGGCCTATACGATCAACGGCACGCATCAGGGCGACTTTGCCGGAATCGCGCCGACCGGCAAGGTTATTGCGGCTCGCGGTGTGCAGATTGCCCGGTTCGAGAATGGCAAGATTGTCGAGCGCTGGGGCAGTTCTGATGAACTCGGCATTTTGAAGCTTCTTGGCGCCAAGATCGGTCCAGCTTAATCGAGCGCCCATGGGCCAGGAACAGTGTTGAGTAAAATGGAGTATGACGCGATCATCATCGGCGCCGGCCAAGCCGGGCCGCCCTTGGCGATGCGCCTCGCTGCGGCGGGGCGTCGGGTCGCGCTGATTGAACGTGGCGCGGTGGGCGGCACTTGCGTCAATACCGGATGCACACCGACCAAAGCGCTGGTCGCCAGCGCCCATGCCGCGCACATCGCCCGGCGCGCAGCCGATTTCGGCATTATCGTCGGGGGTTCGGTGTCGGCGTACATGCCGCAGATCAAGGCCCGCAAAGATGCGATCATCTCAGACAAGCGTGACGGGCTCAAATCGGGCATCGAGCAGACCGATAATCTGACCCTGATCGAGGGCCATGCACGCTTCATCTCGGCTGGTTCAGTCGCGGTGAATGGGAGCATGATCGAAGCACCGCAGATATTCATCGATGTTGGCGCGCGCGCCGTTGTTCCTCCGCTCATGGGGCTGGATCAGGTCAACTATCTGACCAATGCGACGATCATGGATCTGGACACGCTGCCCCAGCATCTGATTATTCTGGGCGGCAGCTACATCGCGCTGGAATTCGCGCAAATGTATCGAAGGTTCGGCAGCGCGGTTACCGTGATCGAGCAGGCCAGCCGGTTGATCGCCCGCGAGGATGCTGATGTTTCAGCGGCGGTCGGCGCGATTTTGCAGGCCGAGGGTATCGCGATCCATCTCGGCGCGAAAGCGACCGGCGTGACGCGCCGCGGCGACCAGATCGACCTCACTATCGAGCAGGCCGACGGTCGGCAAACGCTGACCGGCACGCATCTCCTGCTGGCGATTGGCCGACGGCCCAATACGGATGATCTGGGCCTCGACCGGGCCGGTGTGGCCTGTGATGAACACGGCTATATCACGGTGGATGACCAGTTGCGCAGCAGCGTCGAGACCATCTGGGCGATTGGGGATTGCAACGGTCGGGGCGCTTTTACCCATACCGCCTACAATGATTACGAAATCGTCGCCGCTAACCTGCTCGATAATGATCCGCGACGGATCAGCGATCGGATACCGTGCTATGCTCTCTATATCGATCCACCCTTGGGCCGCGCCGGCATGACGCTGGCGCAGGCACACGATTCCGGTCGTCGGGTTCTGGTCGGCGAGCGACCGATGAGCAAGGTGGCACGGGCGATTGAAAAGGGCGAAACCCAGGGTTTCATGCGCGTGCTCGTGGACGGCGATACCAGCCAGATCCTCGGCGCCTTGATCCTCGGGCCGGGTGGCGACGAGGTGGTCCATAGCGTACTCGATCTGATGGCAGCGAAAGCGCCCTATACGGTCATGCAGCGCGCGATGCATATTCACCCGACCGTTTCGGAACTCCTGCCCACAATTTTCGGTGCGCTCAAGCCGTTAGCCTAGTGTCCTGCCCCTGAAACTCATTGGATGAATTTCAGAGGGTAGGACACTAGGGCGTTTTCGGTTCGCTTTAGCTCCCGACGAAGTTTGGCGTGCGCTTGTCGTGGAAGGCCTCGACGCCTTCGCGGAAATCATTGGATTGGCGAAGACGGCTGTAGCAATGGCCTTCCAGCGTGATCGCAGTGGCGAGCAGCGCGTCCTCGGTCTCGTTCAGCAGGCGCTTGGCGGTGCGCTGTGCGAGTGGCGAGAAGCCGCGCAACTCCTCGACTAGCGCATCGACGGTGGATTCGAGCGCGTTATCGGCCACACACGCGGTCGCGATGCCCCAGTCGAGCGCCTGCTGCCCGGTAATCCGACGCGAGCGCATCACGATATCTTTGGCGCGGGTGATGCCGACGATTTTCTGTAGTCGCGCGGAGCCGCCTGAGCCCGGAATCTGGCCGAGTTTCTGCTCCGGCAGGGCGTAGCGGCAGGTTTCCGAAACGATGCGAAAATCGCAGGCCAGCGAGATTTCAAAACCGACGCCGAACGTATAGCCACGATTGGCCGCGATTACCGGTTTGGAGCAGCGCGCGGGAGCGGCGATATTCCAGGCGAGATCGGACACGTGTTCGGGCGAGGCGTCGAGAAAGCCACGAATGTAGCCGCCCGAGGAAAAATGCTCACCCTCCGCGCGCAGCACGATCACGCGCACGTCCTGATGGTCGTCCAGCACCTCGAAGGCATGGCGCAATTGCTCGCGCTGCGCCATGGCGATGGTGTTCATCGGCGGCCTGGCGAGGATGATGTCGGCGCGCGCGCGGGAGGCGTCGATTTCGACGCGGAAACCGTCGAGGCCGGTCAGGCGCGGATCAGTTACTGTGTTGGTCATCGGGTTTTGTCTCCGTGTGCAGCGAATAAGGTTTCGGATTGGTAGTCGCCGGCGATGAGTTTGCGGCGCAGCAGTTTGCCGACCGGCGATTTCGGGATGGCGCTGACAAATACGTAGCGGCGCGGGCGTTTGAAATTCGCCAGACCTGATGCGCGACAATGCGCATCGAGATTTTGCGCCGTCACGCCGTCGGTGCGGGTGACGAAGGCCGTGACGATCTGGCCCCAGCGCGCATCGGGCAGGCCGACCACCGCGACCTCAGACACCGAGGGATGCAGCGACAGGCAGCTTTCAATTTCGACCGGCGAGACGTTCTCGCCGCCGGTGATGATCATATCGTCGGCACGGCCGGTAACGAACAGATCGCCTTCATGGTCAATGTAGCCGGTGTCACCGGTGAAATACCAACCATCGGTGAAGGCGCGGGCATCGGCGTCCGGCCGATGCCAGTATCCTTCGAATGCCTCGTCGCTCGCGGCGAGGGCGATGATTTCGCCTTCCTCGCCGACCGGTGCCGCATCGTCAGGGTCGCGGCTGCCAAGGCGGAGCACCCGCACCCACTGGTTGATGCCGGCGCGACCGGCGCAGCCGGGCTTGCGTGCGGCGTCCGGATTGATGGTGAAAGTGTAGATTTCCGAAGAGCCGTAATGGTTGACGAACAGATCGGGCTGGAAGGCGCGCGTCAGCGTTGCCAGCAACCCGTCGGTCATCGGTGCGCCAGCGAAGCCAAGCTTGCGAACCGAGGAGATGTCGCGCTTCGGAAAATCGGGATGGTGGACAATGTCGTGATACAAAGTGGGCACCAGATAGAGATTGGTCACGCGCTCCGCCTCGATCAGCGCCAGCGCCGTCTCGCAATCGAAGCGCGGCAGGCACACG
>JAJZEG010000293.1 GCA_021828605.1 Pseudomonadota bacterium
GCAGCAATAATCAAACTCGATTCCCTGACCAATCCGGTTCGGCCCGCCGCCCAAAATCACGATTTTATCGCGCGCACTCGGCTCCGCCTCACAGGTCGGCACCCCGAACCCGCCCTCATAGGTCGCGTATAAATAAGCGGTCGCTGAGGCAAATTCGCCCGCCGTGCTATCAATCCGCCGATAAGCCGGGATCACCCCCAACCGCTGCCGCGTCGCGGCGATCTCGCTCTCCGCGAGGTTCGCAAGCACCGCCAGCCGCTGATCGGATAATCCCAACGCCTTAAGCGCGCGCCAACCATCGGCATCATCCGGCAATCCCTGCGCAATGACGTCATTTTCCGCGTCGATGATCAGCGCGAGCTGCTCGATAAACCACGGATCAAACTTACAGGCCTGATGGATCTCCGCAACACTCAATCCCGCCCGCAAGGCGGCGGCGGCGATGAGCAGCCGGTCCGGTCGCGGCGTCGATAAGGCCGCCCGATACGCATCATGGGTGCCATCGCCCGGCGGCTTGATCGGGTCGAGCCCGCCATAGCCGGTCTCCAGGCTGCGCAGCGCCTTTTGCAACGCCTCGGGGAAACTGCGCCCAATCGCCATCGCCTCGCCAACCGATTTCATCGCCGTGGTCAGCAGCGCGGGCGTTCCCGGGAATTTCTCGAAGGTAAAGCGGGGGATTTTCACCACCACATAATCGATGGTCGGCTCAAAGCTCGCCGGGGTGACTTTGGTGATATCGTTACGCAATTCATCAAGCGTATAGCCCACCGCAAGCTTTGCCGCGATTTTCGCAATCGGAAAACCCGTCGCTTTCGAGGCCAAAGCCGAGGAGCGCGAGACCCGCGGATTCATCTCAATCACCACCAGCCGCCCATCTGCCGGGTTGATGCCAAACTGCACGTTCGAGCCGCCAGTATCGACGCCGATCTTGCGCAGGCAGGCAATCGAGGCGTCGCGCATGATTTGCAATTCGCGGTCGGTCAGAGTGAGGGCAGGGGCCACGGTCACGGAATCGCCGGTATGCACGCCCATCGGATCGATGTTTTCAATGGAGCAAATAATGATGCAGTTATCGGCGCTGTCGCGCACAACCTCCATTTCATATTCTTTCCAGCCCAGCACGCTTTCTTCAATCAGCACTTCAGTGGTCGGCGACGCATCAAGCCCGCCGGCGACAATTTCCAGAAATTCAGTGCGATTATAGGCGATACCGCCGCCGGTGCCGCCGAGGGTGAAGGAGGGTCGGATCACCGCAGGTAACCCGACGATCTCAAGCGCCGCCTTGGCATCGTCGAGCGTATGCGCGATCCGACTAATCGGGCTTGCAATCCCAATCTCCGCCATTGCGTCGCGAAATTTCAGCCGATCCTCCGCCCGATCAATCACCTCGGCGCGCGCACCGATTAACTCCACCCCGTGTTTGGCCAAAATCCCGGTTTTATCCAAGGTCATCGCGGTATTGAGCGCGGTCTGCCCGCCCATGGTTGGTAGCAGCGCATCGGGGCGCTCCTTGATGATGATTTTTTCCACCATCTCCGGCGTAATCGGTTCGATATAGGTGGCGTCTGCCAAATCCGGATCGGTCATAATGGTCGCCGGATTTGAATTGATCAAAATCACCCGGTAGCCTTCCTCGCGCAGCGCCTTGCACGCCTGCGCCCCCGAATAATCGAACTCGCAGGCCTGACCAATCACAATCGGACCAGCGCCGATGATCAAAATCGATTTAATATCAGTGCGTTTAGGCATTATTTCGCTCCTGGGCGGCGGGATGGCAGGTCATTGAGGCGGGCAGCCGGGGGGAGGCGGCCAATCGGGCATAATCCGATGCAAAAACAAATCGAATAAGGGCACGGTAAAGGCAATATCGCCGTGGGCGGGGGCGTAAATCATTCCCTTGTTGATCAATCCTTCACGCAACAAACCAAGATCGGAAGTGCGTTTATGGAGTAATTTGGCGATGTCGCCTGATCGATGCGGACCCGGGCCAATTTCGGCCATGGCCCGAAGATAGTCCTTTTCGCGTGGGGTTAGTCGGTTGAAGCGCACCCGAAAGAAGCCTTCATCGAGCCGCGCGATTGCTGTGCGTGTTGCTAGGGCAACATCGTCCGCATTGATCGGTGAGTTCTTGGCCTGGTTCCAGCTATGATAGCCCCATTCCTGTAAAAAAAACGGATAGCCGCCGGTTTTGTGTTGGATCGCGGCGAGTGCGGCGTCGGTGAACCGGACATCAGCCTGTTCCGCAGGGCGCTGCAACGCATTCGCGGCATCGTGGGGATCGAGCGGGCCGATACGGGGAAAATCGAACAGGCGTTCTGCATAGGATTTGGATCGACCAAAGAGCGAGACGACCTGGGGCAAACCGGCCGCGCACAAAAAAATCGGCAAACGTTCCTGCGCGGCGCGATGGATCGCCATGATCAAGGCGCTGAGTTCAAGGGTCGAGCAATATTGGATTTCATCAATGAATAGTCCGATGGCACAATTTCGGGCTGCCGCCGCTTTGCCTAATTCGGCAATCATGTCGGGCAAATCCACCTCCAAATCCCCACTATCGGCAATCCCGGGTTCTGGATCGATGTCCATGGAGATCTCGATATCACTGACCTTAAGGCGCAATGCGCCGATGAATCCCCGAAATACCCGCATCGCCCGTTTGACTTGGGTGCTTAATTGCCCGCTGCGATCAAGATCAATCAGGATGCGCCTGAGATGGGGCACGAGTAGAGCGGCCAGTGGCTTTGCCTCATGCGCTTCGATCGGGCAGGTCGCGAAGCCTAACTCACCGGCTTGACTTCGTAATTCGTTGAGCAAGACGGTCTTGCCGACACCGCGCAGCCCAACCAGAATCAGTCCTTTTTCCGACCTTCCATGCTGGACCCTCGCGAGGGCGATGCGTCCGCGCTCGATCAGATCAGAACGACCGCTGAGTTCAGGCGGAGGCGTGCCTGCGCCAGGAGCAAAAGGGTTGAGGAGATGATTCATGGCAATTTATAAAGAGTTTATGGGTTTATATGTCAATCAATATATAAATCCATAAACTCCTTATATTTTCGCGCCCATCATCGCCGTGAACCGCCCGAACAAATGATTGGCGTCCGAAGGGCCGGGGCTCGCTTCAGGGTGATACTGCACTGAAAAACACCGTTTCGCCGCACAAGCGATCCCTTCATTCGAGCCATCGAACAGGCTCCGATGGGTCACCATCACCCCCTCCGGCAACGAGGCTTCATCCACCGCAAATCCATGATTCTGGCTGGTAATCTCCACTTTCCCGGTCGCCAGCTCCTGCACCGGCTGATTGGCACCGCGATGACCGCAATCGAGCTTGTAGGTTGTGCCGCCCAACGCCGTGGCGAGCAGCTGATGACCCAGGCAAATGCCAAATACCGGCAGACCGGCATCGAGCACCCCGCAGATCGCGGGAACCGCATAGTGCGCGGTCGCCGCCGGATCGCCCGGACCGTTGGACAAAAACACCCCGTCAGGTTTGTGGCGTAAAATATCCTCAGCAGAGCTGGTGGCGGGCACCACAATCACCCGACATCCGGCGCCGGCCAGATTGCGAAAAATATTCCGCTTCGCCCCATAATCGACGGCAACCACCGTGTGGGTCGGCGCCGATTGCCGACCAAACCCGGTGACGCGGTCCCAAAGGGTCTCGGTCCATTCATAAGGCTGGGTGCAGGAAACCGCCCCCGCCAAATCCATCCCGGTCAGCCCCGGCCAGTCGCGTGCCTGGGCCACCAAGGCTGGAATATCGAATTTCTGATCCTGCGGATAGGCAATCAGCGCATTCGGCGCGCCATCATCGCGGATTGACAAGGTCAAAGCGCGGGTATCCACACTATGAATTCCCACCAACCCCATCCGCGCACACCATTCCGCCAGCGGCACCGTCGAACGCCAATTGGATGGTTTACTGATCGGTCGGTTCAACACCAAGCCGCGCGCGAAACTTTGCGCCGCCTCGATATCCTCACCGTTACACCCTACATTGCCGATATGGGGAAAAGTGAAGGTGATAATTTGACCAGCGAAGGACGGATCGGTCAAAGTTTCCTGATACCCCGCCATGCCGGTCGAAAAACAAAGTTCGGCGGCCTGCGCATCGCGCTGGCTATGCGCCCCAAAGCCGATCCCCCAAAACACCCGCCCATCGCCGAGCACCAGAGCCGCCGTAGCGCGCTCGGGCTTCTGGCCGCCAATATCGTGATTGACCCCGCCCGGCAGATCATCAAGGGTCAATCCGGTGGCCGCGAGCACGGTTGGCCAATGGCGGGATGGGATCGCCCCGGTGCTGCGCCATTTGCGCACCGCTTCGGTCGATACCGAGGTAAGCTTGGCAGCCGCATCCGCGCCACCAAGCCGGTCAATCAATGATTCTATGGACAAGGGCATAAGTCGAAGGCATATCGGAAATTAAATCCCACTTCAATACACGATCAAACACACCGGAAATAATTTCCGATCACCATCGGGTCGACCATGCGAGAGGAGCAAAAAATGAGTTCAGCGTTGCGCACCCATCTGACCGAGAGCCTGAAAGCCGCGATGCGGGCCGGCGAGGCGCTCCGGGTTTCCACCTTGCGCATGATGCTTGCACGGTTGAAGGATTTCGATATCGCCGCCCGGCCCAAAGGCATCAGCGAAATCCCCGACCCCGAAATCATCACCATGCTGCGCGGCATGGTCAAATCGCGGCGTGACTCTGAGACGCAATATCGCGCGCTCGACCGTGCCGAACTCGCCGACAAGGAGGCCGCCGAAATCGCCATTATCGAGGCGTTTTTGCCGAAAACCCTCAAGGGTGCTGCACTTGACGCAGCCGTAACCACCGCCATCGCCCAGACCAATGCGACCAGCGGCAAGGATATGGGCCGGGTGATTGCGGCCCTGAAAGCCACCCACGGCACTGATTTGGATATGGGTCCAACCTCGTCTCTGGTCAAAGCCAAGCTCGCTGGCCTGCCAACCGCCTGATGAGCTGGCCCGCCAATTTTCTGGACGAGCTGCGCGCCCGCACCCCGATTGCGCCGCTGATCGCCAAACGGGTGCGCCTCACCCGCTCGGGGCGCGAGCATAAAGGCTGCTGCCCGTTCCATAACGAAAAATCGCCGTCCTTTTATGTTTATGACGATCATTTTCATTGTTTCGGCTGCGGTGCTCATGGCGACGCGATCAGCTTCGTGATGCAAAGCGAAGGGGCCGGTTTCACCGAGGCGGTGGAACGCCTCGCCGGGGAGGCTGGGCTGGACATTCCCCGGTCCGATCCGCGTGAGGCTGAGCGCGCCGCGCGCGAGGCGGGCACCGCCGATATCGTGGCCCTGGCCGCCTCGGTGTATCAGCGTCGCCTCGCCGAACCAGAAGGTGCCGCCGCGCGCGACTATCTCGCCCGGCGCGGCTTGGGTGCTGCGGCCATCGAGCAATTCGGCCTTGGCTGGTCCGGCGAGGGGCGCGGCGCTTTGCGCGCCGCCTTGGCCCCGCACGGCATTACCACCGAACAGCTCATCGAAGCGGGCCTGATGAAACCAGGCGAGCGCGGCGCCGTCGATTATTTCTATAATCGTCTGATGTTCCCGATTCGCGACCGGCGCGGTCGGATGATCAGTTTCGGTGGCCGCCTCCTGGGCACCGGCGAACCCAAATATCTCAACGGCCCCGAAACCTCGCTCTTTTCCAAAGGCCGTACCCTCTATGGGATGGACCGCGCGCGCGCCGCACCGCGCCAGGGCATGAGGCTGGTGGTGGTCGAGGGTTATATGGACGTGATCGCCCTGCATCAGGCCGGATTTAACGGCGCGGTCGCACCCCTCGGCACTGCTTTGACCGAGGCGCATCTCGAGGCGCTTTGGCAGGTGTCGCCTCTGCCGGTGCTCTGCCTGGATGGCGATAAAGCCGGGCGGCGCGCCACGTTGCGCGCCATCGAACGCGCACTCCCCGCTTTGACCGCCGACCGATCCCTGCTCATCGCCCGGCTCCCCGCCGACGAGGACCCCGACAGTTTGGTGCGCAAATCCGGCGCCGATGGCTTCAAATCGATTCTCGCCAACGCACGAGCTTTAGACGAAACCCTCTTCAGCCTACTCGCGGAAGGAATTGACCCATCAAGCCCCGAAGCGCGTGCTGGCCTGCGCACCCGCCTCGAGGAGACGGCTAAACAAATCACTGATCGAACCATGGCCAGCGAAATCCGGCGCAGCTTGCTTGATCGGTTTTTCAACGCGCGGGTTTCCGGCGCGCGCCGGGCTGGTTCGCTGCCGCCCGATCAGCGGCGCGGCAGCCCGCCACGCCGCCCGCTCGGCCTGGCCCGCCCGATGATCGCTGCGGAGCGCACTCATGCCCGCCGCGCGCGAATTCTGCTTGGTATTCTATTGAAACACCCAGCTTTAATCCCCAATATCGATGAACCGCTCATCGCCCTTGATCTGCCCGCACCGCTCACCGCGCTGCGCAGTGCTTTGATCGAATGGGCGAATCGCACCCCAGCCCTTGACAGCGACGCTTTGCTTGACCATCTCCACGCATCGGGTTGCGAGGATGTAATATTGGGTGTCTTGGCTGAACCGCTGCCATCGGTTGTGGACTCTCCCGACGCACACCGCCCGGATATCGAAGCCTGTTGGTATAATATTTTCGGCCTCATGAACCTTCCTTGGTTGCGTGATCAGCGCGCGGAAAAATACCGAACCTGGTGCCAGACTGGGACCGCCGACGATTGGGACCGCCTGGTTTCGCTCACCCAGGCCCTCAACCGGGCCGAACGCGGCGAGAGTGATGAGGACGTTCTGGAATAAGGCTAAGCGATCGGGGCTCGCCGCATCACGCGCAGCATTTTGGCCCGGTCGCTCACATGTTAATTTGTTCGACTGAGTTGGAGATATTCTTGATGGCAACCAAACCTGCCGCCGCGACCCCGCCTGAAGCCACCGCCGCCGAAGCCGAAACCGAGACCGCAACCCTCGACATTCAATCCGCATCCGTCAAGCGGCTGATCGCGCGAAGCAAGGAGCGGGGCTACATCACCTTTGATGAGCTTAACGCGATCCTGCCTGCCGATCAAAACAGCTCCGAGCAAATCGAAGACGTGATGTCGCAGCTCAATGAAATGGGCATCCAGGTCGTCGAGAACGAAGAAAGCGAAGACGCCGACACCCCCGCCGAAAAAACCGAGGACGCTGCTGATACCGAGGAAGAGCCGGTCGCGGGCAATATCAGCGAGGCCAGCGCCGGGCGTACCGATGACCCGGTGCGCATGTATTTGCGCGAAATGGGCACGGTCGAGCTGCTCTCACGCGAAGGCGAAATCGCCATCGCCAAGCGGATCGAAGCCGGGCGCGACATGATGATCGGCGGGCTCTGCGAAAGCCCGCTCACCTTCCGGGCGATCATCGCCTGGCACGAGGCGCTGAAATCAAGCCGGATGCTCTTGCGCGACGTGATCGATCTTGAAGCCACGCAAGGCGGCGGGGAGCCCACTGGCGAGGCCAATTTCGACGCCGTGGCCGAGGAACCCGAGGAAGAGGACGAAGGCGAGGGCAGCGGCATGTCGCTCTCGGCGGTCGAGGAAAAACTCAAACCCGAAGTCTTTGAAACCTTCACGATTATCGAGGATTTGTACGAAAAATTCATGAAACTCCAGCATAAAAGGCTGGATGCCCTGAATGCCGGTGCCGAGGCGAATAAACGCTCGGAAAAAACCTACGAAAAACTCCGTGACGAGCTGGTCGCCAAGGTTGAGCAAGTGCGTCTGCACACCAACCGGATCGAAGAGCTGGTGGTTCAGCTTAAGGAGCTCAACCAGCGCCTGAACGGTCTTGAAGGGCAATTGCTGCGTCTCGCCGAGAGCTGCAAAATTGTCCGTGAGGATTTTCTCGCCGCCTATCGCGGCTGTGAGATGGACCCGGCTTGGCTTGATCAGGTCGCCGAGCGCACCGGCAAAGGCTGGAAATTATTCGTCGCCAAATTTGCCCCGCAAATCATTGAATTGCGCGCGCAAATCGGGCGCATCGCCGCCGAGGCGCAGTTGCCGATCGAGGAGTTCCGCCGGGTTTACGCCACCGTCTCACGCGGCGAGCGCGACTCCACCCGCGCCAAAAAAGAGATGATCGAGGCCAATTTGCGCCTGGTGATCTCGATTGCCAAAAAATACACCAATCGCGGCCTGCAATTCCTCGATCTGATCCAGGAGGGCAATATCGGGCTGATGAAAGCGGTCGATAAGTTCGAATATCGGCGCGGCTATAAATTCAGCACCTATGCCACTTGGTGGATCCGCCAAGCGATCACCCGCTCCATCGCCGATCAAGCGCGCACCATTCGCATCCCGGTGCATATGATCGAGACCATCAATAAATTGGTGCGCACCTCCCGCCAGATGCTCCATGAAATCGGCCGTGAGCCGACCCCCGAGGAATTGGCCGAAAAACTCGGCATGCCGCTTGAAAAAGTTCGCAAGGTGCTGAAAATCGCCAAGGAACCGATCAGCCTGGAAACCCCGATCGGCGACGAGGAGGATAGTCATCTCGGCGATTTCATCGAGGATAAAAACGCGATCATTCCGTTGGATGCTGCGGTTCATGCGAACCTTCGCGAGGCCGCCACACGCGTGCTCTCCTCGCTTACCCCGCGCGAGGAGCGGGTCTTGCGCATGCGTTTTGGCATCGGGATGAATACCGATCACACGCTCGAAGAAGTCGGCCAGCAATTCAACGTCACCCGCGAGCGGATTCGTCAAATCGAAGCCAAAGCGCTGCGCAAACTCAAACACCCAACCCGCAGCCGAAAATTGCGGAGCTTTCTGGAGGACTAATCCGGGTGACCCCCTATTGGCAGGCGCTGCCCGGCGAACCGGTTGATCGGCTGATCGTCACCGTCAGTTTCTTGCGTCTGGACCGCAAGCCCGAGCCGATCTGGCAGCCCTTACCGCCTGATGCTCGGCTTGAACTGGTGCCCAAAATGCCAGTCCCCGCGTATCGCGATCTCTATGATCGTGTCGGTGACCCCTGGATTTGGTGGCTGCGTCGGATGATGCCGGATGCCATGCTGGCGCGCCTGCTCGCCGATCCCGCCGTCGCGATTCACCGTCTCTGGCTCAACGATGCGGTGGTTGGTTTTTTCGAGCTTGATGCCTCGCTTTGGCCCGATGTCAATTTAAGCTATTTCGGCCTCCTGCCCGATAGTATCGGCCAGGGCTTAGGGTTTTCACTCCTGGGCACTGCGATCAACCATGTGTTTGCCGGGCCGGTGCGCGGCATGACGGTCAATACCTGCACCGCCGATCATCCGCGCGCCTTGCCGAATTATCAACGCGCCGGATTTCGCATTGTTCGCAAGGTGCGCGAAGTGTGGGATATCCCCCAACGGCTCGGTTTTGCCATCCCGGCGTCTCTATCCGCCGAACCCGCCCCATCGACCCAAGGTGGCACATGATCGCGGGTGCGCCCGCCACCGGTCCGATCCCCGAAATCCTGTTCCAATCCAATCACCTGCTGATTATCAACAAGCCAGCCGGCCTGCCCTGCCATCGCGGCCCGAGCGGGACCGGTGCGTGCGTCGAGGATTTTTTTCCGCTTTGGCGGCGCGGTCATGACGGGCCATGGCTCGCGCATCGGCTTGATACCGATACCGCCGGGTGTCTGATGATCGCGCGCCGGAAAACCACCCTCATCGCCATCCAAAGCGGGTTTCGCTCGGGTGCAGTGGATAAAACCTACGCCGCCATCGTGCGCGGCGTGCCCGCTGCCCGCGACGGCGTCATCAGCACCGGCTTGCTCAAGCGTCAGTCGGTCCAAGGTTGGCACATGGCGGTGGACCCAAATGGATCACCCGCGCGCACGCTCTGGCGGGTGCTGGCGGTTCATAACGGCCAAACCCTGCTCGAACTCACGCCACAAACCGGGCGAACCCATCAACTCCGCGTGCATTGCGCCTCCATCGGTCATCCGATCACCGGCGATCCGCTTTATGGCGATCCAACGGATAAGACCCGACCGGTCGGCCTCTGCCTACTGGCCCGCCGCCTGGCTGTGACGCTCGGGGCCACCACCATCGAGGCCGCTGCCCCCTGGCCCGAAGCGATGCGCGCGGTCTGGGGTGCCGCACTGCCTCACTAATAATTCACCAGCCCGGCATCGCGTCGATCTTGCATCGCGGACCAATCAGCGCCACGCTTAACGTATGACCCGCACTCAAATGGACCGGAACCCGCCCATTATCATCGACATGCAGCCCGATGGCAGCTTTGCACCGGTGCCAAAGCCCAGCCTGGGCACCGTTTTGCTCCGCCTCGGCGCGGTGGCGACCTTTCTGCTGCTCGGCATTGCCCTGCTCTGGACCGCTTTGATCAGTTCGGCGGTGATCGTGCTGGGCGGCCTCGCTTTGTACGGATTCTGGCGGATCAGGCAATTGCCCCTGATCCAGCGGCTCCGGGCGAAATTCTAATCCGGGTCGTAGGGGTTCTTGCTCCCGCGCAGCCCAAGCCTGATCGGCGTCCCCGGTAATTTGAACTGTTCACGCAGGCTGTTGACCAAATAACGCTGATACGAATCCGGCGTCGCCTCAACCCGTGTGCCGAACAAAATAAAACTCGGCGGTCGCGCTTTAACCTGGGTAATATAGCGCAGTTTCAACCGCCGACCCTCGACCAAAGGCGGCGGAAATCGCTCCAACGCCCCTTCAAACCAGCGATTAAGCGCACCCGTCGCAATCCGGGTGTTCCAAATCGCCGCAGCCTCCTGGACGGCGGCGAGCATTTTGCCAATCCCGTCGCCGGTCTCCGCTGAAATCGGCACCGCTGGAATATCTTTGAGTTGCGACAGCGAATCCGCCAATCGCTCGCGGATCGCCCGTCGCGTCGCGTCGCGATCCTCGACCAGATCCCATTTGGTCAACGCGATAATCAAGCTCCGACCCTCGCGTTCGATTAACCGGGCAATCTGGAAATCCTGATCATCCATCCCGCGCGCCGCATCAACCGCGAGAATGACCGAATCCGCCCGCTTCATCGCTTCAATCGTCGCCGACGTGGACATCCGCTCCAAGCCTTCATCCACCCGGGCGCGCTTGCGCAGTCCCGCCGTGTCGATCAGCCGATACCGATTGCCATTCTGGTCGGTGAAATCGGCAGCAATCGCATCGCGGGTCAGTCCCGGCTCCGGCCCGGTGATCGAGCGTTCGGTGCCGAGCAGTCGGTTCAATAAGGTCGATTTTCCGGCATTGGGCCGTCCCAAAATCGCCAAATGTAGCGGTCGATCCGCTTCGGGTTCCTGTTCGCTGGTCTCGGGTAAGGTTTCCAGCATCGCCGCGATCAGCGCGGAGATCCCTTCATTATGTTCCGCCGAAATCGCCACCGGCTCGCCAAAACCCAACTCAAACGCCTCAAGGGCGGCGTTCGCCCCCAGCCGTCCCTCGGCCTTGTTGGCCACCACCATCACCGGTCGCCCGCTCCGGCGCAGCCACGCCGCCACATGCCGATCCTCGGGCAATAATCCCGCCCGGCAATCAAACATGAACAAAACCAAATCCGCGCCATCAATCGCGCTACTGGTCGAGGCGCGCATCCGCCCGGCCAAGGTCTCCGGCGGCGCTTCTTCCAGCCCCGCCGTATCAATCAACACCACCCGGCGCCCGAATAATTCGGCCCAGCCTTCCTTATGATCGCGGGTAACGCCGGGCGTATCATCGACCAACGCCATCCGCCGCCCAACCAACCGATTGAACAAAGTGGACTTGCCCACATTGGGCCGTCCGCAAATCGCGATCTTGGGTTCCACAGCCGCCCTTTTCTATCGGTAGCTGGTCAAAACCGCATTGCGGGTCAGGGTCAGCAACTGCCCATTGGCGGCAATCGGCGCGTGATCGGCCTTGCCCCGCAAATGCAACGCATGCGCCGGCTGTTCCAGCAACGAACCGGTCAGCGCATCAACCATAATCAGCCGCGAATCATCCCCCGCCAAAATCAACCGGTTTCCCGCCAGCAGCGGACCATGCCAGGTGATCGGACCGGAATCGGATTTTTCATTCCGAAATGCCGGGATTTTACTTACCCAGGCCACCCGACCTTCAATCGCGTCAATCGCCGCAAGCTGATGATCATCGGTCAATAAAAACAGCCAGTCCCCAGCGGCAGCCGGGGTTGAGGACGCGCCGGCATTATGGCTCCAAATCCGCCGCCCGGAGCGCAAATCGAACGCAACCGTCGAGCCCGACACCGAATTAACGATCACCAAATTACCGCTAATCACCGGATCCGCCAGAATCGTCGCAATATTCAGCGGATTACTGACATCATAGCCCGCAGCCAGGCTCTGTTCCCAAATCGTGGTGCCGGTCTCAGCATGAATGCCCGCAATCAGCCCGGTGCCAAATCCCGCGACCACAATGCCCTGATGATAGGCAGGCGCCCCGGCACCCAGCACCGAGTTCACCGATTGGCCCGCCGGAAAACGCCAACCAAACGTGCCGGTCTTGGCGTTATAGGCCACCAATGTATTGTCAATTTGCACCACATACACCAACCCGCCGCCAATTGTGGGGGCGGTGCGCAGCGGCTGACCAAGCGATTTTTGCCAGCGTACCGTCCCGGTGGCCGGATCGAGCGCGCGCAATTCGGAAAACGCGGTCGCGACATACAGAGTGCCATCGGCAAATCCGAGCCCGCCGCCCAAAGCGAAGCTGGTGACATGTTTGGGGCGCATCGATTTGCGCCAAACCCGCCGCCCGGTGCTGGCCTCGAACGCGTCAACAAACCCGTTAGCATCCATGGTGAACACGCGGCCACCCGCGACAATCGGCGCCGCATGCAGCACCCGCCGATAGGTCGACCCCGCGCCAACCGACTTATGCCATGCTTCGCTGAATTGCGCGGGCAAAGCGATATTGCCGCTGGCATGCGCTGCATCGCGCGCCGATTGCGGCCATGCGGTATTTGCCGCCGGGTTCGGCAGGCTGATCGGCGGCGCCTGCGGGTCGACCCGCAATGGATGGCGCTGCGCAATCACCGGGATTTTCACCCCCGGCACCACCACTTTCTTTTTGCCATCCAGCAAGCCACAACCGGCGAGCAGCCCCACCGGCAACATCAACGCAGCGCGACGAGCGATTTTCAGTTTCGATTCCATCAAAGCGACCTAGGATTGGGTGGTGGAAAGCAGGCCTTGCGCTAAATTACGCAGCCCAATCGGCGTGGTCGGATCAGCGGCAACCTTTTGCAACAAAGCGGTGGCGGAGGCCGTTTGATGCTGGTGCAAATCAAGCACCGCCTGATCAAACTGCGCTAAATCATGCCAAGGGTTAGCGGGCTGCATCAGCGGCTTGAGCTTCGCCGCCACCTGTGCAGCCGGTGCGGTGCCCACCGCACTTTGCGCCCAGAGCAAATTACCCAAATCGCGCAACATCGGATGACCCCGCGCATTGCCGCCAACCCGCAACCAAATCGCTTGCGCTTTGGGTAACTGCCCGGCATCCCGATAGAGCGCCGCCGCCCGTAACTGCGCGAGCATCGCGTAGCCGCTCGGCGCGGTTTTCGCGAAATTCAGCAAATCGGTGGCATCGGTAACCCGTCCGGCATTGGTCAGGCCCGGCCCCGCCGCATCGATCTGATCAGTAATCGCCAAATAATGCGTCGCTGCTTGCGTCGCGGCCTTATGCTCGTGCCATTGCCACGCTTTATACGCGCCGACCCCGGCCAAAACCAGCAAGGCCGCCCCTACAAAGGCCCCGGCATAGCGCAACAAAAACTTGCGCGTGCGATCGGCGCGCAGATCATCGGAAACTTCATCAAAAATATCGGGCACGCCTGATCTCGCTCTCTGTCTGTGTCGCTGGCGACATGCGGTGGAATCAGCGACGCCGCCCAAGGCCGCCATCAACTGATTGCGCCCTACATAGCCGCGCCGCCCGCTTTGAGCAACGTAACCGAATTTTCACCTTTTCGCGCGATACTGCGCCCATGACGCATCGTCGATTATTCAACCGGCTCGGAATGCTGGTTCTGATCACCAGCGCCGCAGCCAGCCTGTCCGGCTGCGGCCTGAGTGCGGGGGCCGCCGCCGGAATTGGTGCAGGTGCCAATTTAGTCGCCTTAACCACCATCCATCGCACCATCCCTGATGCCATTGTCTCGCTCGCTTTGAACCGCGATTGTTCGCTGGCGCGGCTTGATGCCGGAAAAACCTATTGCCGCAACCCCTCACCGCCGGATCCGCCTCAACCCTACTGCACCCAGACGCTCGGCCAAGTCACGTGCTGGTCTGACCCGCAAAACCTGCCGGACCACGCCCCGCAAGTGGCCGCCGGACCTGTGCAGCTGAGTGCAGCACAACAGGCTAATCGCCATCGCGGCTGGCCCTGATTTTCGTTCCGATCACAATTCCTTGATATTATTGCCGCCAACGCGACTGCCCGGATGACTTGACCGCCGCCTGAAACCCGATAGGCTCACCGATAATAATAATTATTGCTCGATAATACTTAAATCGATCGCCGAACCTTCAGGGAAATGAGTGATGGACACGCCGCAAACCGATAATCAACTCTCGCATCAGGCCCTCGAACGGCTGCGCGGCCTGCGCAGCGAGGGCAGCCATGAGGGCATTTTCACCTCGGATTTCTCGGTCAATGAATTCCTGATGGTGCGCGAGGCCGGGTTCGAACCGCTCGGTCTGGTGGTCGGCTCCTGCATCTATCATGTGGGCGTGCAATATAGTTCCTGGAGCAAAAACCAGGAAATGACCGTGCTCTCGCAAGCGATGTATCACGCCCGCGAATTGGCAATGTCACGCATGGAACAGGAAGCCGCCGCTTTGCACGCGGATGGCATTGTCGGCGTGCGGCTCGAAGTCAAACGCATGGAATGGGACCAGGATATTCTGGAGTTCATGGCCATTGGCACCGCGATTGCCCATTCCGCCGGTCATCCAATGTTCAAAGGCGTCGGCGGCAAGCCGTTCACCTCGGATCTATCGGGCCAGGATTTATGGCTATTGCTGCAATCGGGCTACCGACCGTTGGAAATGGTGATGGGCTCCTGCGTCTATCACATGGCCCATCAAGGGGTGATGCGCTCGCTCGGCAATGTCGGGCGCAACGCCGAAATCGAAGTGTTCACCCAAGCGCTCTATGACGCCCGCGAGTTGGCGATGGAGCGGATGCAGCGCGAAGCCGGTGAGGCGCGTGCGGAAGGCGTGGTCGGGGTGCAGCTCAAGGAAGGGTCGCATAACTGGCAGCCGCATGTGATCGAGTTTTTTGCCATCGGCACTGCGGTCACCCCGGTCGAGGATAAATCCGTGCTGCCCGAAAAACTGATCCCGCAAATCGTGCTACCGGTTAATGACTAAGCCCAATTCCGATCATCGATCAGGAGCCAAACCATGAGCCTGTTATCGCGTTTCAATAATCTGGTGGCGGCCAAGGCCAATAAATTCCTCGATGCGACCGAGGACACTGACGCCGAGCTGGATTTATCCTACGAAAAAATGCTCACCACCCTACAACAAACCAAAGGCCATCTGGCCGATGTCGTTGCCGAGCAAATCACCCTCGAACATCAAATCGCCGATCATAAAACCGCGATTGATCGGCACGGCAATGATGCGCGCATCGCCCTGCAAGCGGGGCGCGAGGATCTGGCCCGCGCCGCCTTGGGCGAAAAATCCGCCGAGGAACACAGGCTGGAGCCGATCCAGGGATCGCTCGACCATGTGCGCCAGCAGGCCGACAAGCTCAAAGAATACGAACAAAAACTCGAAGATAAAATCGAACAATTCCGCACCGAGAAAGAATCACTGAAGGCCGAGCATCACGCCGCCGAGGCGGAATTAAAGGTCGATCAGCAACTAGCCGGGATCGGCAAAGGGCTGGGTGGGGCAGGGGATCTGATCCAGCACGCCCGCGATAAAACCCATGCAATGTCCGCCAAGGCTGAGGCGATGGAACGGTTGATGGATCAAGGCGTCATCCATGATCCCTCCGATCACAGCACCAACAGCGATCACGAAATCGCCAAACTGCGCGATCAATCGACCATTGATGATCAATTGGCAAAATTGCGGGCCGAAATGGCGCCGCCAATCCCTAAACCCGGCACCGACCCCTCATGAGCCAGCCAGTCGACGGGCTTGACCTGCACGCCGCCTTCATGCGCCGCGCCGCTGCGGACCAGCCCGCTTTTCTCGAAGCCTTGGCCGTCCGTCTGGAGCAGGCTTTACCGGGCCGGGTGCAGGTTTTGCGCAAAAAAGACGGGTTATTTGCCAAAACCGCCCATGTTCGTTCGATCACCGTCGATACCGGTGATGCCCGCTATAGTTTGGAAAATGAGTCAGGTTTGCTGCACGCTCATCGCGCCCGCGCCACCAACGGCGTGGTGCTCAAGCGCGACCTATTGAGCGTGCCGCAATGGCTGGATGCGCTGAGCGAAGCCTTGGCCAGATTATCGAGCGAGGCCGAGGGCGCGCAGCGCATTTTGCATGATTTTTTGATGTCCTGAGGAAACGACCATGTCATTCAAGGACTTGCTGAAAGGCGTCGTCGGCGCGGTCGCAGCCCAGGTGCCCCAGGCGCAGGATCCTGCCGAGGTTGCGCGCCAGGATGCCCGCGCCCAGGAATGGACAGTTTCACTCCGCCGTAACAGCGTGCCTGGTTTCGTCGCCGAACGCCTGCGCCATACCGCCGCCGGCAAACTGCCGTGGGTATCCACCGCCTCACCCGCCGATTTGCTCACTTTGCACACCCACGGGATCGAAACGCTCGGCATGGTATCGGGGAATTGCTGGTTTCATTTCGGCTATTCCTGGACCGAAGGCCACCGCGACGGCTGGAACACCGCCATCGCGCGCATGCAGCATGAAGCCTCGCTGATGGGGGCCCATGCGGTGGTCGAAGTGCGTCTGAAAACCCGCCGCCTCAACGATGC
>JAJZEG010000195.1 GCA_021828605.1 Pseudomonadota bacterium
GCGCGGCGGTACTGGCGGGCGGGCTGGGTGTGGCGGCGCTGCTCGGGGTGAATATGGTTGCGCGCGGGCAAATCGCACTCGCGCCGTATGGCGGTAATTTTTTGCTGGCCCGACTGATTGCCAACGGGCCCGCGCGCCGGACCCTGGCGCGCGATTGTCCGCATTATCATTGGGCGTTGTGCCGCTATCGGCGCGATTTACCCGATTCGGCGGATCGGTTTCTCTGGGCGCGCGACAGTGCGTTTTATCGGGCGGGCGGGCCGATGCGGATGATCGGGCAGACCGATCAAATTGTCGCGCGCACCTTGGCCGAGCAACCGCGCATTGTCGCGCGCGAGGCGACGATGGATGTGATGCGGCAATTATTTCTGTTCAAGGCGGGATCCGGGTTACGACCCTGGCGGCGAACCGCTGCGGCCACGATCAAACGCGATTTTCCGCCCGCCACCGTGGCGGCGTTTCAGGCGAGTTTGCAGGAGCGGCGCCGATTAGTCCTACCGCGCGCTTTGATTGGGTTGCAGGATGCGGTGGCGGGGCTCGGCATGGCGGTGACGCTGGCGCTGCTCGGCGCGGGGGCGATGGGTTGGCGCGCCAACCCTCGGTTACTGGCACTCGCACTGATGGTGGGTGCGGCACTGCTGGGCAATGCGATGCTGACCGGCGCGTTATCCGGGCCGCATGATCGCTATCAGGCGCGCATTGTTTGGCTTGCGGTGCTGGTGGCCGGGATTGGCGGGGTGAGCGCCTATTCACCGCGCCGCTCGCGCCCGGCGAGAATGATCAAATATCGCCCGGCATGGCGCCAGCGCCAATCAATGCGGTGATCCGCGCGATACCGCATCGCGAAATGCCACTCAATCGCGCGGCGCTGTTCGGGGGTGAAACTGGCGGCGAGGCAAGGCGGCAGCGAGTCGAGAAAGCGGGTAAGCCGCTCGGGTGGGACGCCTAATCGGTCATCCGGTCGAGCGCGGGGATGGCGGAGAGAAACCGGCGTTTGATCAGGATCGGCCCGATCAGCCCGACCGCGAGCAAAGCGGGCGCGATTGCGAAAAAATGCCAGCCATTCCAGGAGACGAACGCGAGCAACCCGGCCTTGGCGAGGCCGATACAGAGCGTGTTCAGCAGATATATCGCCATCGACCAGCGACCGAGTTTTGCTAACCATGACGCTGAGTTTAGACCGGGAAATCTTACCAAACCGTTGAAAGCGGGCATGGATATCACGCCCATGGGCAATAAAGTGACTGCGAAGGGCAAGTGGGCGGTGGCGACCACCAACCCGCCCAAAGCGAGCAGAGCGAGGCAGGGTTTGGCGTGCCGGTCGATCCAGGCAGGCCAGGCCGGACCGACGCGGCCCGCAGCCAAACCAAGCACGTAGAAAATCGCATAATGGCCGGTCAGGGCCAGATAAAAATGCGCGGGCAGTGGCACAACATAGAGCAGCCCAGCGAGCAGGATCAGCGGCCAAAGCCGGTCCTGGGTGGCGAGGCGCAGGATCGGCGTGATGATACTGAGCGCGAACAGCACGATCAGGAACCATAAATCATAGGCCGGGCTGTGATTAGGGTGCCAGAGCAAATTGATCAGCCCGGCGGGGATGCTGCGCGGCACATTATCGATGGTCAGGAACGGGGCGAGCGCGCATTTGCCGATAATAATCAGCGGGCCGAGCAGCAAAACCGGCAAGAGCAGGCGGCGCGCGCGGGCGGTGATCAAGGCGGGCAAGGCGCGCGCGGGCCGGTTGAACTGGCCGGAGAGAATCGCAATCCGGCCACTGAGATAGAAAAAAAACGGCATGTGAAAGCTGTAAATCACCAGCCGGATGGTTTCATACCATTGGGCGTCGCTGGGCGGTTGGCGGGCGACAATATGGCCAAACACCACCAGGCTGATCGCGAGGCCGCGCGCGCGGTCCAAGTCAGCAGCGCGGGTCAGGTCACCCGCGCAAGCCGGGTTCACGGCAGACCAGCCATCGCATCCGGGTGATCAGGGCCGCGCACCACGCCACGCACAAAACCGCGCGCGAACGCGGCGGCGCAGCGCCGATCAATCAGCCAGGCCGAGGCGCGCGGCACCAGCGCGATGGGCAGCAGGAGCAGTGATTTAAGCGCCATGCGCCAGGCTTTTTGGCCGCGTGCCTCGCCGAGCGCGCCGAGCATCACCGCTTCCGACGCACCGCTCCAATATTGGCGTTGCAACAGCCAGGCCGGGTTGAGGCGCTCGCCGCCAATCGCGTGGGCCACGATTAAATCCGGGGTAAAAACAATCGCATGGCCTTCGCTGCGCAGGCGGCGGACCATGTAAGTTTCCTCATGCGATAACAGGCACGCCCCTTGGCGCCCCAGGCAATCGGGGAAACCGCCGAGCCATTGCGCGAGGGTACGGTTGAGCACCAGATTGGCGCCGAACGGATCAGGGATCGGCGGGATCGGTTGATCGAGAATGGTGAGGGCGGCGCGCAATGAGGGCGGCCACCAGCCGGGCAAGGGCGCTTCGAATTGCGGCAAAATCGCCCCGCCAATCGCCCCGGCGCTGGGATGGGCAGCGATGGTCCGGCGCAGGACCGCGAGCCAGTCCGGTGCGGGAATCGCGTCATCATCGATAAAAGCCAGCCAAACGCCGTGCGCGGCGGCAAGGGCGGCGTTGCGCGCGCGGGCCAGGCCGGGCTGGGTTTCACGCCAATGATACGCGCCATGTTGGTGGGCCAGATGCGCAATGGCGGCGGCCTCAGCATCGGATGAGCCGGAATCGATGAGCAAAATTTCGACATCGGGCGCCCCGCTGGTCTGCCGGGCCAAGGCGGCGAGGCCCCGCGCCAGGGCGGCACTGCGATTATGCGTGCAAATGGCGATGCTAATGATCATGACAACACCGATTGACGAAAGGACACAATTCCTGGTTGTATAACCGAAGTTTAGGCACGGTGGAATAGAAATTTGCGTGTAGGCCGCATTTTGTTAGCCGGACTGGCGCTGAGTGCGGGGGTCAGCCTCGGATTGGGCGTAAGGGTGGCGCGCGGGCAAGGGCTGGATCAAATCGTGCCCGGTGCGATCCCGGGATTTCAGTCAGCCCCCGGCTTGGCGCGGATTACCGCGCGGCGACGCTCTGCGCAGCCGCTGGGTTACGCGTTGCAGGATTTACACATCCTCCCCTCGCTCACCTTGACGCCGGGCTATGATAGCGCGCCCGCTTTGGCGACGAGCGGATCAGCTTCATTGGAGGTCGCACCGCAAATCCGGCTGCTTGATCCGGTGCTCGGGCTGGTTGGGGTGCTGGGGGTGAGTAACACCGATTATGCGCAGGCACCGCGGCAAAATGCGACCAGCATGATCGCGGCGTTGGGCTGGCGGGTGCAGGTCGGGCGCGATCGGGTGGATGTGGGGGTCGCGCGGGTGGTCAGCGCGGCGGATGCGCTCGGGTTGGTCTCCTCTCCTCAAGTCGGGATTTCGCCGGTTGGGACTGGCTTGACCTATCAGGCGCACTTGCGCGCAATGCGGGCAAACTGGCGGCATCGGTTTGGGATGTTCACCGTAAAGGATGGGATCGGGCTGTCGCGCAGCCGGATTGTCGCGCGGCAATTCGTGCCCGCATTTCGCACGGCGACCACGCTGCAAGGCCAGGTGCGCGCAATCAGCACCAGCCACGCTTTGCTGCGCTTCCTGACCCAAATCGACGCGCAGCACACCCATTATGCCGGGGTGATTATCGGCGCGCCGTTCGGCACCACCGAGGCGGTTGGCGCCAAAATCGGCCTGGCTACACCGGCGCGGGCGATTATCACCTGGCGCGCGTTAGTCGGACTGGCGCGGGTGCGGGTGGCCGGGGTCGGCCATACTGGCGGGCTGGTGCCGGTTTTCACCGTCGCACTGGGTTGGATGCCCGACCGGCTGAGTGCGGTGGCGATGACGCTGAGCCGGACCGACAGCGCAGCCGACGGGCTGACCTTGCCGGGACATCCGATTGAGCGCGCTGGGTTGGCGGTGGCTTTGGGGTATGATCGGCGTATCGTGCTCGAGGGCGGGCTGCGCGCGACGCAGGCGGCGGTGCCCGGCGGATTGGCCCGCGAGGCGGTGATCCAGGCCGGGCTGCGCTGGCGGATTGGCCGAATGATCACGGTGGCGCCGGATCTGACCGAGGCCTGGCGGCACCGGGTTCCGGGATTGGCGGCGCATGAATTTCGCGCCGAATTGGAGCTGCGATTTGCCCCCTGATCATTTAACCTTGGAACACGCGATGACGCTGGAGCTGTTCGGGGTGGGGTTTGC
>JAJZEG010000201.1 GCA_021828605.1 Pseudomonadota bacterium
TGTGCAAATCGCCACCCAGCGTCTGGCGGAAGCGCGCGCCCAAGCGGAAATCGAAGGGGCCAGCCTCTATCCATCGCTCGATTTTGCCGGGTCATTCACCCGTGAAAAACCCAGCAATAAAGGCGTATTCACCGCGCTGGGTGGTGGCGCCAACACCGCAACCTCGACCAATGCCGGGCGCACCGCCAACGGCGCGAGCACGTCAATCGGCGGCGGCGGCATCCCAGGGGCGGGGATTCCGCCGTTCAATCTGATGCAATATGGCTTCTCCTCAGTGTTTGATTTCGATTTATGGGGCAAAAACCGCCGCACCCGCGAAGCCGCCCTCGCCGCCGTGACGGCGTCGGCCGATGCACGCCGGGCGGTGCTGCTGAATATCGAAGCGGAGGTCGCCCAGGATTATATCGCACTCCGCGCCGACCAAACCTTGCTCGGCATCGCCCAAAGCAATTTGCGCACCGCCAATCATTTGACCAAACTGACCCATGAGCGCGCGCAGGCCGGGCTCGCCAATGCGCTGGAAGTTGCCGATTCAGAGGCGCAGGCGGCCTCGGTCACCGCACAAATCCCCGCGCTGCGCGCAGCCATTGCCGGCGAGCAAAGCCAGATCGAGTTGCTGCTCGGCCGCGCCCCGGGCGCTCTGACCACCGAACTTGAGGCACCGGGCAGCGTGCCCGCAGCCCCGCCGGTGGTTCCGGTCGGTTTGCCGTCACAGCTCTTGACCCGCCGCCCCGATATCATGGAGGCCACGGCGAAACTCCACGAGGCCACCGCCCAGATCGGCGTTGCCACGGCGGATTTTTTCCCGGATTTGTCGCTGTCGGGTTCAGTATCGTTGCAGGCGCTGCAATTTTCCAACCTGAACCAGTTGGCGGCGGTGACCTACGCGATTGGTCCGCAAATCACCTTGCCGCTCTTTGAGGGCGGCAAATTGCGCGGTCAATTGCGGCTGCGCAAGGCCGAACAGCGGGCGGCAGCAGTTAATTATGCCAAGACCGTGTTAACCGCTTTGCATCAGGTCGATGACACACTCACCGATTATGACCAGGAACAACAGCGCCTGGTATCGCTCAATCGCGAAGTGGCGGCGAGCAAGCAAGCGTTGGTCCTGGCGCAGGAGCGCTATCGGCAAGGTCTCGCCGATTATCTACAGGTGTTGACCGCGCAGCAGAGTGTGTTGGGCGCCGAACAAACCCAGGCGCGCAGCCTGACCGCGATATCAACCGATCTGGTCAAGCTCTATCAAGCGCTCGGCGGCGGATGGGAGCAACGCTATCCGGTCAAGTCCTGATCGCAACCGTATAATTGCTGCCATCCCACGTCCCGGGATCATCACGCAGGCGCCAGGTAAAGATCACCTGGTCGCCCTCGGGCAGATTTTCGGTGGCCAGCGTCACGATATGGAGTTCAGCGCCGAAATCCTGCGTCTCGCTATCCTGCCAATGCCCCCAATCATCGCTGGTCCACCGGATGATCGAGGGCGCATCAAGCTGGATGCGCAGCATCAGACCGGGACGGATTTGGCTGCGCCGCCAGCACGGGCGCCAATCGGCGATGCGCGGCTCTTGCTGCCCCTTGATATAACGCTGGGCCGTTTGCGGCGGCATATCGAACACCGCATTATCATGCAGGGAGCGCAGTAATTTAACATATTCGGCATGCGCCCAGACCAACGGCATCGCCGACCCGCTGGGTCTGCCGCGAAATAATTCACGTGCGGGGATATCATCGCTGTCCCAAACCTGTTCAGGCAATAACCCGCCCGCACTGGCGCAATGCTCAAACGACGCGCACAGAGTCCGCGCCACCGCCGCATCGCCTGCGAGCAGCGCATAATGCGCCCGTTCACCGGTCAGCAACGGCCAGGCTCGACCATGACCCGTGCCATCAAACGGCTGGCCATCATGATGCTCGCCATACCCATCATCATTATAGCGATGCCATGCCGGTCCCTGCGGCAATTCCACGCGGGTTAAATGATCAATCACCTTCAAGGTGTCGAGAATGCGCGGATCGCGCGCATCGCGCAGACCAAACCGCACCAAGGCCAGCGCATCCGGCCCGGTCAGCGCATCAAACGCGATGTCCGATGCATCCGCCGGGCGATTCCGCAGCGCGATCCGACCATGGGCATCGGTGCGCGCCAAATCATGATCACCCTCAGGGGCGATGCGCACATAATACCCGGCAACCCCGACTTCGCGCGCCGTTGGCGTGTCGGTCACGTAAATCCAACGCTCGATATCGGCGTTCCAGGCATCCGCCGTATCACGGAATATCAGCGCCAAATCAGGCTCACCGGCACTATCCGCCTGCTCGGCCGCGATCAGCAGGCCCGCAATCTCCACCGCCAGAGTGGCCGGGGTATAGCCCGCATTCTCTTCCCAGCGATCCTGCCCGGTGACCGGCCCGTTGCGCAGCAAAAACAACGCTGCGGCCTTGATCATCGGCCAATAATGCGCCGTCTCCTCAGCCGGGATCGCGCCCGACCGGCAGGCCAAATCAACCAGCAGGATCGGAAACGCCGTTTCATCCAACTGCACGCCCGACCAATAAGCCGACCCATCGAGCCAGCAATTTTGCGGCCAATGCCCGTCCGGCTCTTGCGTCGCCCGCAAATAATCGAGTGTGCGCCGCCCATCAGCCAGCGCACCACAGGCGAGCAGCGCACCGGCGGTTTCCACCAGATCACGCGGCCAGACCAGATGGTAGCCGCCCATATCGTCATCGCCCTTCGAGGCCCCCCACGGGATCGACAGGCTGGCGATCGACCCGCCAGGGAAATTCGGGCTCTCATGGGCGCGCAGCACCGCGGTGCTGACCCGGTATAAATTATGACGCTCGGTTTGCGGTTGCGGGTCCAATTTGAGCAAACCACGCTGCCAGCCTTGCCAGCGCGCACAATAATCGGTCTCGGCGGCGGCATAGCCCCGTTGCAGGCTGATCAATGCCTGAAACGCCGCCTCCTCCGGCTTGCGGCCAAAGCCAATCGCGAGCAGGCAAGACGGATCGATTTCCGCAACCAGCGCCACATTGCCGTCCGTCGCACGATCGCAAGGCTCGATCAGCGCGCCATCGCGCTTGAGCATTTGCCACCCATCCGACACGCCGACAAACCCCACCGACCGCGCGCGAAACCCTTCCCGGCAGGCCAGCGCCAAGCAGGTACCATCGCCGCTGGCAAACAGCATTGGCATGCCCTTATAGTCACCAATCCAGGCGCTGTTATGCGCCCCGCCATTCACCAAATGCGGCGCCAGCAGCACGAACAACCGCAAATCCGTGACACCCTCGCTTGCGGTCAGCTCAACCCGCTGCAACACCGCATCACCCCATGGATCGGCGATAATCCGCTTATTGATGCAAAACCCATCCTTGGTGTGTCGATTATGCAGTTCAAACGCGGGCGTGCCATCCATCACCCGCGCCATTGTGCTGATTGTGTCGCGCTTTTCCTCCGCGAACAGGCCGCCAGCGCGCCCATCGGTCACGATCAGGCCGCAATCACGCATACAGGCCTGATCCACCCTCGGGAAATAGATTTCATCCAGAATACCGTGGCTGAGCGTGAACCAAACCCGGCTCAGCGGCGACAAAGCGGTGCCGACCCCGTCTTTGGCGCTCGAGGTCCAGCGCGCCGCAAGCCCTGGACCGCCGGGGGCCTCGGCCATTACTCGCTCCCCGGCGCGCGCGTCCCATTGGTTTTGGCCCCGCTGACCCCGGCCAAGGCGGCATGCAACCGCTCGACCTCCGCCCGCAACGCGCGAATTTCCTCATCGCGCTCGTCCGCAGGCGCGGTTGCCCCCTCCGTCGTGGCGAAGGGCGCGAACAAACCCATCGCCCGTTCGATCATCGCGATATTTTGCCGACCAATTTCTTCCATCCCTGGGGGCAAAAACCGCCCAACCGTCTGCTGCACGGTCTGCTGCATCGCCTCGCGCATCTGGCGCTGCTGGCGGCCGAACTGGGTCATCGCTGAATCCAGATAACGCGGCACCACCGCCTGCAAATTATCACCATACAGCCCGATCAACTGACGCAAAAAATTGATCGGCAACATCGCCCGATCGCCCTTGCTCTCTTCCTCGACAATAATTTGGGTCAAGACCGAGCGGGTAATATCCTCGCCGGTCTTGGCGTCCGATACCACAAAATGCCGCCCCGCCCGCACCATGTCGGCCAAGGTATCGAGGGTGATGTAGCTGGAGGTTTCGGTATTATACAAACGCCGGTTCGCGTATTTTTTAACGAT
>JAJZEG010000323.1 GCA_021828605.1 Pseudomonadota bacterium
CCAAAACATTACTAGAGTGTTTCTCATCAGTTGAGAAACACTCTAGCGTTCGATGTTTTTAGAGATCATCGCGGTTTCGATGTTTGATCCCGGACCCCGCGCGCCGCGTGGTACGCAACCACAACCGCCGCCACCGCGAGCCATACCGCGATCGGGGGGCGCGCAAAATTCGCTACCCCGGTCATCGCCGCACCCCCGAAATACAGGCCCATCGCGCCGATTTGGCGCAGGGTGAGCAAACCCGAAACCGGAGCCGTGCGCGGGTTGCGGGCACCGCGCTGGCGGATCATCCGGGTCAGCGCCATCATGATCATGGTCAAAGTGGTGGTGAACACCACAGTGGGAATCCCCGGCACATCAATCAACCGCGCCGCGACACTTTGCACCCCCATCGCCATTGAGGCGGTGATGATCAGCGCATAGAGCAGCGTGTGATGAACCGGCATCGGCGCCAGGGTCCAACTCAGCGCGACCAGCAATAACAACCCGAATTCCGCGCCCAGCAATCGCCGCAGCACGCGGGTCATCCGCGTCGCCTCGCCCAAACGCGCCCCGCTATCAACAATCAGCGTCGCCCCCGCCGCGCCCACGCTGAACCCGCTAAGGGCCGCCAGCGAGCGCGACGCCGCCACCAGATGCCCGCGCCCCAACGCCAAACCCAGCAAGGCGGTGTTACCGGTCATCGCCGAGGTAAACACATCATGGAACCGCACGAAGGCAAACACATCCGCACTCCCCGCCGCGAAGGCGAGCGCGCCAATCACCCGATCCGCGGCCGTCAGATGCGGCGCTGCGGCGTGCGGCATGGCACCCAAGCGGGGAGCGGCATCATAATTTCACGCAATCAAGCCGGTATTGACCGGCGGCATCCTTGCGCACCCCGTGAATATCGGTCTCGAATCCCGGAAACTGCCGATCCCAGTCAGCGGCGAAGCGCAAATAATCGATAATGCGCGGATCAGACACCCGCTCACCCGGCACGATCAGCGCGATTCCCGGCGGATACGGCACCACCATCCGCGCCAGCACCCTCCCTTGCAAATCATCGAGCCCGACCTGCTCGACATGCCCGCCGACCAAAGCGGCATGGGCGTGCTGGGGCGTCATCACCGCTTCGGGCAGTTCGGCGAACATCGCATTCTGCACCTCGAGCGCGCGACCCGCGCGGTAGGCGTGATGCTGCGCCGTGCATAAATCACGCAGGCCCATGCGCTGATACGCGTCGGGATAGGCGCGCACCAAATCGGGCAACACATCCGCCAATTTCGAATTCGCCGCGTAATGCGCGCGGAACGACAATAATTCAGTGACCAGATTACTCCATTTGCCGCGCGTGACGCCAAGGGTGAACAGAATCAGAAAATGATAGGTGCCGATTTTTTCGACCACGATGCCGCGCGACCATAAAAACCGCGCCACAATCGGCGCTGGAATCCCGCCCAAGCCGGAATGATCTTCAAGGCCGGGGCACAAAATCGTCACCTTCATCGGATCGAGCAGCGAAAATCCCGGTGAAATCTCGTCAAACCCGTGCCATGCACTGCCCGGCGCCAAGGTCCAATCCGCCTGCTCCAGCCCTGCGCCATCGGGTTCCCATAGCCGGAACCACCAATCGCCGGCCTCGGCACAGCGCCGCCCGATCCCGGCGATTGCGGCCCGAAACGACGCCGCCTCGTTCAGCGTTTCATCGACGAGCGTATATCCCGCCTGCCCGCGCATCATCCGCGCCGCCACATCACAGGAGGCAATAATGCCATACCAGGGCGAGGTGCTCGAATGCATCATAAACGCTTCGTTGAACCGATCCGGATCGAGTTTTTGCGCCAGACCTTCTTTCAAATGCACCATCGAGGCCTGCGAAAAGGCCGCCAACACTTTGTGGGTCGATTGGGTCGAAAACACCAGCGGATCAACCGGCCCGGCGCCCTCGCTCATCGCGTAAAACCCATGATAAAATGGATGAAACCGCGCTTGCGCCAGCCACGCCTCATCAAAATGGATCGCGTCACAAACCGGCGCTAACGCCTGCTTCACCGCATCGGCATTCACGCATAACCCATCATAAGTGGAGTTGGTGATGGTCGCGAGGCGCAACCGCCCGCCAGCCTGCGCGGCCAGGGCCTGCGCATCGAACTGGCGGCGCGGGATCGGCCCGATAATCCCATATTGATTACGGCTCGGCACCAGATAAACCGGTTTTGCCCCGGTCAGGATCAACGCATGAATGATCGATTTATGGCAGTTACGATCCACCAGCACGGTATCATCATGACCGACCAAGCCGCTCCACACGATTTTGTTCGAGCTTGATGTGCCGTTGGTGACAAAAAACGTCTGATCCGCGCCAAAAATCTGCGCGGCCTCGCGCTCCGCTTCGCGCACCGGTCCGGCATGATCAAGCAACGAGCCCAGCTCGGGCACCGAAACCGACAAATCCGCCCGCAGCGCGGTTTCGCCAAAAAACCGATGAAACGCCTGACCCACCGGCGAGCGCATAAACGCCACCCCGCCGCCATGACCCGGCGTATGCCAGGAATATTTCGCCGCATCGGTATAGCGCACCAGCGCGCGAAAAAACGGCGGCAACATCGCATCTAAATAGCGATGAATCGCACTCGATACGTAGCCCGCCATAAATTCCGGGCTGTCATCATGCACATACAAATAACCATCAATTTGCTGCATCAGCGCAATCGGCGGATCGGCGGGCATCCGCTGCTCGCCATACAGAAAAATCGGCATATCCGGCGCCCGCGCCGACGCGAGGGTCACGATATCGGTCAACGCCTCAATCAGGCTGGTTTGATCGACAAACCCATCAATCGACACCAGCACGCAGGACAGGCCGGTATAAAAAATCCGCCCGGCGCGCGCATCGTCGCGGGCAATCCCGCTCAGCACCCGATGGCCGCGCTCGCCCAAGGCCGCGACCAGCGCGCTGACCACCCGCCCGGCAGCACTCTCAGCACCGAACGCGTCATCGATGACCGCGATAGGATAGTCGGTCTTTTCTCTCATAGCAGTCACCTTTGCGCTGCTCGTGGTAGAAATCAGAGGGAAGAGTCCTCTGATTTCTACCACTCGCCTTTGATTTGGTGGGCCGATTCACCTGGCGCTCGGGTAGGGAGCGTCAGGATCGGACCACGAGCGGCCTCAATGCGTCCAATTATCGCGGCGCGTTACCCGGAAATTATCCGCATAAGCGCGGGGCCGCAGCCGGTGTTCGGTCGGGATTTCCAAATCGAAATCAATCCCGTAGCGCTGCGCATAGGCGACAGCCTCATCGCGGCTGTCAAACATCAGCCGGACCTCGGTCGCCATCATATCGGCGCTGCCGGTCCATCCCATCAGCGGATCAATGGTTTTCGCCATCCGGGGCTCGAATTCAAGCACCCAACGATGGGTTTTGGCATTACCCGACTGCATGGCGGTGCGCGGTGGCAGAAAAATTCGAGCGCGGTTCATCGTCTCTCCCGCAATTCAATAAATGGTCTCGCACATCGCCGTATCGGGGCGCCCGGACTCGAACCGGGGGCCTCTTGTACCCAAAACAAGCGCGCTACCAGGCTGCGCCACGCCCCGTTCCAACGACGCCTCTCTCCTATGCGGCTTGCCTGCCGAACGCAACTGCCAGCCGCGCTTGGGCCGTTTCTTGACATCACCAACGCCGCCATGGCCTTCTCGCCGCGATGACTCAAAATTTGAAACGCGATGCTGGCGTGGTTGGATTGATCCTTGCCAGCCTTGGCGGCATCGTTGGGTCCGGCTGGCTGTTTGGTCCGCTCAACGCGGCAAAGGCGGCGGGGCCAGCATCGCTGATCGCCTGGGCGATTGGCGGATTTGCCATCCTGCTGCTCGCCTTTGTCTATGCCGAACTCACCACCGCGTTTCCGCGCGCCGGTGCGGTGATTGCCCTGCCCAAGCTCAGCCACGGCAAGCTGCTCGCCACGGTGATGAGCTGGGTGGTGCTGCTCGGCTACCTGACCTCAGCACCCGCCGAGGCGAGCGCTGTGGTTACTTACGCCAATAATTATTACCCCGGATTAGTCGGCGCAGGCGGCGTGCTGAGCGGGCTGGGCTTTGCCACGGCGGTCGCCTTGCTGGCGGTGTTTGCGCTGATCAACACCTTGGCGATCCGGCTGGTGCTGCGCATCAACGGGGTCGTCACCCTTTGGAAATTAGCCATCCCGGTGCTGACCGCCGTCGCTCTGTTGCTTTCACGCTTTCACCCCAGCAATTTTACCGCGCATGGCTTTGCGCCGCAGGGGCTCGGCGGCATCTTCTCCGCCGTCGCCACCTCCGGCGTGATCTATGCTTATACTGGCTTTCGCCAAGCGGTGGAGCTTGCCGGCGAATCCAAGCGCCCCGCGCGCGACCTACCAATCGCGATCATCGGCTCCGTTGTTATCGGATTTCTGCTCTATGCCGCCCTGCAAACCGCCTTCATCGGCGCCCTATCGCCCCACGCGCTGGCGCAAGGCTGGGGCAATCTGCATTTCACCGGCCTGTCCGGTCCGTTCGCGGGCCTGGCCACCCTGCTGGGCATGAGCTGGCTCGCGGTGCTGCTTTATATCGACAGCGCAATCTCGCCTGCGGGCACCGGCATCATCGCCTTCACCTCGACGCCCCGATTATTCTACGCCGCCGGTCGAGAAGGCTTACTGCGCGGACCGTTCGCGCGGCTTTCCGGCGCGGGCGTTCCGCTGATCGGCGTGCTGGCGGCCTTCATTATCGGTGTGATGTTTCTGCTGCCTTTGCCGTCCTGGCGCGCCTTGATCAAGGTTGTCTCAGCGGCGGCCTTATTATCCTACGGCATGGCCTCGGTATCGCTGATCACGCTCCGCCGCACCATGCCAATCGACCTTTATCCCCGCCCGTTTCGCCTGCCCTTCGGAACATCAATTGCAGGTTTGGCCTTCATCGTTGCCAATTTCATCATCGTCTGGACCGGCGCGCATACCGCCAACGTGATCATGGCCTATGTGCTCATCGTGGCGGTGTTGTACGCCATTAGCCAAAGCGTGATGCATGGCAGCCTGCGTCATCTGGACATCGCGGGCGCCTGGTGGATTGCGCCCTATTTCCTTGGCCTATGGGCGCTGGCTAATTTAGGCCCCAAACATTTGACCTCTGGCCTCGGCATCCTGTCCGATGCCAGCCTATCGATACTCCTGGTGCTGTTCAGCATTGGCGTGCTGATCCTGGCCGCGCGCGCTGGCCTGCCCGACCCCACGGAAGCCAAAGCCTCACTCGCGCAACCGCAGGCGCCTGTCCCGGCAACCAGGAACAACTAACGTGCAAATCCTGTCATATTCCCCTTCTCCAAAATGAAGCGCCGCTGGTCTCCCACCTTAAGCGTGACCGGTGCTCTTTCATCCTTCGGCTGTGCCGCGTGTTGTGCGCTGCCGATCATGTTGGCAGGCACCGGCTTGGCAGGTGCTTGGACGTTGCATTTGCAATTGCTGGTCGGCCCGTATGAACGCTGGTGGCTATGGGGATCGATCATTCTGCTCGCCGTTGGCGCCGTTGCCTGGGGACGTGAATTGCACGCCCGCGCCATCCAGGGTCGTTGGCGCATTTCGCTCATCACCGATATCCTGCCGCCGATTATGCTGGCCGCCAGCATCGCTCTCCTAATCGGCACACTGAGGATCGAACACGCAAGCTTGATTGATTTCCTGTGACATCGCACATTGCCGTTAATCCCTCGCTGCACCTCTTGCCACGCCGCCGCACAAGCCATATGTCTGAGCCGTGTTGCGAACCCTGTCACGGCTTTTGATCGCTCTTGCCCTGGTGGCCACCACCAGCGTGCCCGGTTTCGCGCGTATGGCGCCTATGGCACGCGCGTCAGTAGCGCCCACAACCATGTCCAGCTTCCATCACGCCCCAGCCGCTTTATCGATCTGCGTCGGCAATTGCGCCAGGCATCACGGACAGGGCCAATCGCACCCTCATCAAGTGGCCATGCATTGCATCGCCTCGGCCTGCACCGCCGCCGCCGCGTTGCCCAGCGCCAAGTTCCGCACCGGTTCGCGCGCGGTCATCGCCACAAGCTACACCCTGGCCCTCACATCGCCGCGCCGCGGCCTTGATCTCAGGCCGGATGCCCCACCCCCTCGATCCACCACCCTGAGCTAAACTGCCGCCGGTTCATCCGGCGTGCAGTAAGGTCCTGCGCGCGCCAACCGGTCGATGGTTGAGTTGGTGCGTTATTCGGGTGTTTGCGCACCTATCCTGATTATTGATCGCGGCTCTGCGCCGTGATCGATCATCCGCGAGGGATATATTTATGACGATCAATGAACCGGCCGCGCTCAAGCGACGAACCCTGCTCACACTCAGCAGCATGGGCGTCGCCGCTGGTGCGTTACCCTGGGCCCTGCCTGCCAACGCAGCCCAGAGCGCCATCACCACCAACCTGCGCCCCGCACCCGCCAAAGCCGCGATTTTAGGGGCAGGCCACACCAAAACCGACGTGCTGGCCTATAACAACACGGTCTCCGGCCCGGTGGTGACCATGGACCAGGCCGTGCCATTTCGCTCAACCGTGACCAACGGCCTCGATCAAAATACCACGGTGCATTGGCACGGAATCAGGCTCCCCAACGCCATGGACGGCGTGCCGTATCTGACCCAACCGCCGATCAAACCCAACGCCGATTTCCACTACGCCTTCACCCCACCCGATGCCGGAACCTTCTGGTATCATCCTCATGACCATACCGCGCACCAAATGGGCCGTGGCATGGCCGGTGCTTTAATCGTGCGCGAGCCCAAAGCCCCGCCTTTCGATCAGGATTTACTCTGGGTGCTGCAGGATTGGGCCTTCGAGCCGAATGATCAATTCGTGCCCGGCTTTGATACGCCAATGGAAGCGGCGATGAGCGGGCGGATTGGCAACGTGGTGACCATCAACGGCGTGGTTCCAGCGCCGATTATCGTGCGCGCTGGCGAACGCATCCGCCTGCGGCTGGTCAATGCCTGCCTGGCCCGGTTCATGGCACTGCGTTTCGCCGGACATCGGGTAACCATCATCGCCCTTGACGGTCAACCCTGCCATCCCTTCGCCCCACCGGGCGGCCACGTCATTATTGCACCGGCCCAGCGGGTTGATTTGCAACTCGATACCACCGGCGAACCCGGCCAGGATTATCCGGTGATCGATGATTTTTATGGTCGGCGCTCAACCTATCGACTCGTTAATATTTCTTACTCTAAGCAAGCGCCGCGCCGACCCTCTCTCGCCGCGCACCCGATCACACTCCCGCCCAACCCGGTGCCAAAACCTGATCTGTCCAATCCCATCCGCCATCACCTCACCATTGTCGGGGGGATGATGGGCACCGGAATGGGAATGATGAGCGATGGCAAACCGGCACCGATTTGGGGCATCGATGATGGTAAGCGCCACAGCAACGGGATGACACCGATTTTTACCATCCCGCTCGGTCGCACCGCACTCCTAACACTGGAAAACCATACTTCGTTCTGGCACCCGATGCATTTGCACGGATATAGCTTCACCGTGTTATCGCGCAATGGCGTCAAAGAGCGCTACGCGCCTTTGCGCGACACCGTGATTGTGCGCCCGAAAGAACATGTGCAAATCGCGTTCGCTGCCAACAATCCAGGACATTGGATGTTTCATTGCCATGTCATCGAGCATCAGGCCAACGGGCTGATGACCGTGATTAACGTCGCTTGAACCCCTAACCAAAGGAACCTTAAAATGAACCGACGTGCCCTCCTGCGCACCGCCACATCGCTCGCCGTTCTCGCCCCCCTCACCGCCCGCGCGGCCACGCCGATCAAGGCCACTTTATACAAGGACCCCTCCTGCTCCTGTTGCGAAGCCTATGCGAAATATCTCGATAAAAACGGTTTCAAGGTAAAGGTCATCCCAACGCCCGGCCTGGAACAAGTCAGCCTGGCCGCCGGCATTCCCCAATCCATGATCGGCTGCCATTTAACCAGGCTCGAAGGTCACGTCTTTGAAGGTCATATTCCAGCGCCCTTGATCAAGCGGTTCCTGGCCCATCCCGCCGGGGCAAAAGGCTTGGCAATTCCCGGCATGCCCGCAGGATTGCCCGGCATGCCGTTGATGTCCGGCATGACCGCACAGCCGATCAAAGTCTATCTGCTCGGTGCTGGCAAACCAACGGTGTTCGCCACCGTCGATTAAACCGCCATCGGCGCATCGCGAAATACGGAGATATCACCATGAACTTCTACGATCGTACAATTCTACCCCATGTCCTGAACTTCGCGATGCGCCAAACGATCCTAACGCCATTCCGCCAGCGCGTTATTCACGCAGCGCGCGGCCATGTGCTGGAATTAGGGGTGGGCTCGGGTTTGAATTTGCCCTTTTATCAATCCGGCGTAACGTCCGTCACCGGCATCGATCCCTCGACCGCCTTGTTAGAAATGGCGCGCGCCCACGCAAACTCTGCCCTCATCCCAGTCGAATTGATCGAAGCCTCGGCCGAGCAACTGCCCCTTGCCACCGGTAGCATCGATACCATCGTCACCACCTGGACCCTCTGCACCATCCCCGACGCAGTGCAGGCGTTGCGCGAAGCGTTGCGCGTGCTCAAACCCGACGGCACCTTGCTCTTCGTTGAACATGGCCGCGCGCCGGAACCGGCTGTTGCGCGCTGGCAAGATCGGCTTGACCGTCCCTGGGGGCTGATCGCGGGCGGCTGCCATATTAATCGCCCGATTGACGCCATCATCCAATCCGCCGGGTTCACCATCGAGACATTAGCGCATGACCGGATGCCCGGACCACGGACCCATAATTACCTCTATGAAGGCAAGGCTCGCCCCTCATGAGCGAGCGCAATCAACCAGCCCCGCCCCCCGGTCTCGGACGACGACTCGCCCTCGGCAGCGCACTCGGCTTGGGCGCAGCACTGACCGCCGTCGCGATCGACCCGGCAATGCTCGGCATCACCAAACAGAACGCACTCACGACGCTGGCGCGCTTACTCGGCTGGAATAACCAAGCCACAGGCGCAACCACCACCGATTCGGCGATTCCGCCCGGCGCCCCAATCGGCGGCCCGTTCACCCTCACCAACCAATTCGGCCAAACCATGAAGGCGGCCAGTTTTCACGGACGCTGGATGCTGATTTATTTTGGCTATACGCGCTGCCCGGACGAATGCCCTCTCACCTTAGAGAAAATGGCGGTGATGATGCGCGCGTTAGGGCCGCGCGCGCGCCATGTCGCGCCGGTCTTTATCACCGTCGATCCGCTGCACGATACGCCCGGCGTGCTGAAAACCTATCTCGCCAAATTCAGCAACCGCATCACCGGCCTGACCGGATCGGTCCCGGCCATTGCCCAGGTGGCAAAGGAATATGACGCCTATTTCAACAGCGATCATCACGAAGCCTCCGGCAAAAGCCTGATCAGCCACTCAACCTTTATCTATCTGATGTCGCCTGATGGGCGCTTCAATAATCTGTTCCCCGTCACCATCACCGTGCCGCTGCTCGTGCGCGCCCTCCAGAAAGTCATCGCCCAATGAACCCGCTGATCTCCTCGCGTCGCCGCCTTTTGGCCCAAGCGGGCGTCGGCATCGGCGTGGGGGCCGCTCTCACTTTGCCGCGATCCAGCGCGGCTCAGACCCCTAACGTGCCGCCATTTTACCTGACTGAACCAAGGCCGTTACCAAACTTCACCTTCACCAACCAAGCCGGGCACCCGCGCAGCCTATCCAGCTTTCACGGCAAATTCATATTACTCAACATCTGGGCAACCTGGTGCATCCCGTGCCGCAAAGAAATGCCGACCCTGGATCGGCTGCAAGCGACGCTGGGGGATAAACAGTTCGAAATCGTGCCCGTCTCCATCGATAGCGGCGGGCTCAAAGCCGTGCAAAAATTCTACACTGGAATCCACATCCAGCATCTTGGCATCTTTCTCGACCCCTCCGGCAGTGCGATGCAAATACTAAACCTTGAAGGCCTGCCCACCAGTTTCCTGATCAATCCTGCTGGCCAACAAATCGGCCGCGAAACCGGGGGAACCGTCTGGGATACGCCCTCCGTCATCCGTTTCTTCAAACATCAATTTCTCACCGGCGCTTGACGCTCAGCAACAGCGCAACCGCAGCACCGCCACCCACCCCAACCGAGGAGCTTCACGCATGAATAGCTGTAACCCAACCGCTAGCACCACCCGCCGCACCGGCTGGCGTCGCTTCGTCACCAAGCGTCTGGCGATTATTGCTGGTCTCACCGTCATCGTTCTTGGCGGCCTGGCGCTCGGCGGCTGGGGTTGGCTGGTCGCGGCTGGGCTCGCGCCCATCATCCTGTCACTTGCGCCCTGCGCCGCAATGTGTGGGCTTGGGATCTGCATGATGGGCATGAACAAGTCGAAAGCCACCGCCGCACCGGCACTCGACGCCATGAACCAAAATAACGATGCGAGCATTCATCGCGGCGACGCGATGCCGCCGCAACCGCGCAACTGAATGAGCCAAACGACGCCCTAATCGTTCATCTACCCTACAACCAACGTCATCCACTAACTAGAAATAAAGGAGCCACCCATGAGTATCCAACTCGGTCAAATCGCACCCGACTTCGAACAAGTGAGCACCCAAGGCACAATCAAATTCCATGATTGGCTTGGCTCCTCCTGGGGTGTGTTATTCAGCCATCCGAAGGACTATACGCCGGTCTGCACCACCGAACTGGCTGAAGTGGCGCGGCTCAAGCCCGAATGGGACAAGCGCGGCGCCAAGCCGATCGGCCTTTCCGTCGATCCCGCTGATAGTCATCATGGTTGGGAACAGGACATTAAGGAAACCCAAGGCCAAACGCTCAACTTCCCGCTATTGGCGGACGCTGATCGTAAGGTCTCAACCCTGTATGGCATGATCCACCCGCAAGCAGATCCCACACTCACCGTGCGCAGCGTCTTTATCATCGATCCGAACAAAAAAGTTCGGTTGATCATTACCTATCCACCCAGCACCGGTCGTAACTTTAACGAAATCATCCGGGTCATCGATAGTTTGCAACTGACCGACGCCCACAAGGTCGCCACACCGGTAAATTGGAATGACGGTGATGAGGTGATCATTGTGCCCAGTCTTTCGGATGATGACGCCAAGCAACGCTTTCCGAATGGCTGGAGAGCCCTGCGCCCCTACCTTCGCATGGTTACTCAGCCGAAGTTGCCACATCGGCAATGAGCCTAACGCCGCCCACCATCAACGACCAATCAAGGCTAACTAAAATGCACAAATCTCTACAATCGGCAATTAGTATCATTGCGTTAGTGTTGATCCCCGCCACTGCGTTAGCTCACGCCTATCCTGCCCACGAGATCCCGCCATCAGGAGCTATTCTGCACCAACTTCCACCAACTCTGTCAATCAAATACACCGAAACCGTCAACGGTCATTTCAGCGGGATCATCGTCAACGGGCCCAAGGGCAAACCGGTAAGTCGGGGCATCGCCCGGTTAGTGCCGGGTCACAGCAAAACTTTGGCGGTCGCGCTGCGCCCCTCTGATCAACCCGGTCGCTACACCGTCCTGTGGCACGCGCTCGCCTCGGACGGCCACCGGACGGCGGGGCGCTATTATTTTCAGGTCAAGCCGTGATCCTGTCCGCCGATCTGCTGATCCGCGGCGTCGCTCGCGGCGTCAATGTTGCGGCGTCGCTGGCAATTCTGGGCACAATTATCGGCTATCCTCTGTTCGTCCAGAGCGGTTTGCCGCCGAATACCACACAAGCTGCACGCAACGCGCGAAGGGCAATCGTCACATTTTTGCGCGGCAGTCTTGCCGTCTCGGTTAGTGCGGGCGTGGTCTGGCTCGGTTTCGAAGCGATCTATGCCACCGGATCGCATCATTTAACCGCCGGGATTAACGCCATCCTGCCTTTGCTCCAGGATACAAATTTCGGTCATCTCTGGATCATCCGAATCCTGGCCATGATCGGTGCCGTCGCGATGTTCGGCACCGGTGAGACCAAAACCCGTATCCTGCTCGCGGGCGGTTTCGCTGTTATCGCCGTAGCACTGCAAGCGGGGCTTGGCCATGGCGCCGCGATGGGGGGTGCCGAAGGTCATTTGTTATTCGCAACCTTAATTCTACATCTGCTCGCAGCCGGCCTATGGCTCGGCGGCCTCGCTCCCTTGCTCATCGTGATCAAAGCCATCCCTCCCGAGGCCGCCTTTCGCGTCGCTACCCGATTTTCCCGCGCGGGCGTCGCCTGCGTCATCACCATCGCCATAACCGCCGCGATCCAGGCTTGGTATCTGATCGGCACCGTCGCCGCTTTCACTAACACGACTTACGGCCTGGTTGCGTTAGGAAAACTCATCCTGTTTGCCGCACTCATCGCCATCGCCGCCACCAACCGCTGGCTAACCTCCCGCATCCCGACAAGCAGCGGTCAGCACGCAAAAAACCTGCTCTACAAATCAATCATCATCGAAACCGCGATTGGTCTCACCGTCATTATCCTCGCCGGCATTCTGATGGAGCTACCCCCCGCCATGGACATGGTAAAAATTGGATAAGTGCCCCTGAAATCCGTCGGATTTCCGATCTGGAACAATCCTTATTAAATTTGCTCGTGTCCACTCCAGGGACAATCCTTATTAAATTTGCTCGTGTCCACTCCAGGGACAATCCTTATTAAATTTGCTCGTGTCCACTCCAGGGACAATCCTTATTAAATTTGCTCGTGTCCACTCCAGGGACACGAGATTGCCTTCCACCCCAGGATATGCCAGACTATCCCCATAACAAGGAACTCCGATCATGTCGCACTCAATCGTCGGTAAATGGGGCAAAAATCTCGCCATTCGCGTGCCCATGGATGTCGCCCGCGCATCGGGTTTGGCCGATGGCGAAACAGTTGAAATCGAAGCCATCGACGGCGATCTCGTCGTGCATCGCCGAACCGCCCGCGCCCAGGCACGGCAGGATGCTCAGAACGCCGCAGATGAAATCATCGCCGAAAGCCGCCGCCATTCTCTGGGCGACACGTCAATTCGCGACTTGCTTGACCAAGGACGGCGCGGGTGACGCTGGTTCTCGACGCGTCGATGACCATAAGCTGGCTCTTCGAGGACGAGCATACCAAAGCAGCCCATGAGGTCATGCGCCGTGTCATTGCCGAGGGTGCGCTGGTTCCTTCCCTGTGGCGGCTGGAAGTCGCCAACGTGCTGCGTAACGCCGTCCGCCGCCATCGCTGCGATGCGAATTATGCCGATCTCTCAATCGCCAGGCTCGGACGCCTCGCCATCCAGAGCGATCAGGAAACCGATAACCATGCCTGGGGCATCACCCGCATCCTGGCGGGCGAAGAAAATTTAACGCTGTACGATGCAGCCTATCTCGAACTCGCCATACGCAAGCGCGCAACCCTGGCCTCCTGCGACGCCGCTTTGCTGAGCGCCGCATCCCGCCATGGCCTCAATACGATCACGGCCTGACCGCCACTCCAACCCTCAGCCGCGCGGGTTCGCAAACACGATAATCGCCTGCGCACCGGCGCGATCCTGCCGCGTCGACACATGCAACGACCCATGATGCGCCTCGATAATTTCCCGCGCGAGCACCAGCCCGATACCGCTGCCGCCCGGCTTGGTGGTGAAGCCCGGCACAAACAAATTCTCGCTCGGCGGCAATCCTTTGCCATCATCAATAATCGCAATGCGCAGGTTCGGTCCGTCAATGGTGAGCGTAATCTCCACCCCGCCCCCGGTTTCCAACGCCGCATCGCCCGCATTGCGAATGAGGTTGATCAACGCCTGTTCGATTTGCGCGGGATCGAGCGTTGCGGGTGCTGCATCGCTAATTCGGGTGACAACCGGCACCCGCATCTCCAAATCGGCGAGGCGCTGGAGCAGCGGGCCGAGCAACACCGCTTCGGGCGTCGGCGGTGGCAGACGGGCAAACTCGGCATAGCGACGAATAAAACTTGCGAGGCTGCGGCTGCGCCGTTCGATCAGCGCCAGCCCGTCGCGCATTTGCGCAGGCTCCGCCCCGGAGCGCTGCAACACCTCGGCGGTCGCCTGGATCGGCCCGAGCGAATTACCGGTCTCATGGCTCAGCACGCGGATTAAGCCGCGCCAAACCCGTCTTTCTTCCTCGCGCAACGCGCGGGATAAATCGCTCGCCACTAACACTAAATGATCCCGCCCGCCACGCCGGAACGGCACCCGCCGCACATCCCAAGGGCCCGCACCGCCGGGCAGCGCCGTCTCAAAACGATTAGGCGCGCCAATCGGCAGCCAATCGCCAATACCCAACCGCGCCGGATGCTGCCCCGCGAGCCGTTCTGCATCCATGCCGAGCAGCGTGCCCGCCGCACCATTACCGCCGATAATCGTGCCGCGCGGACCGATGATAATCAGCGCCAAATCAACCGCGCCCAGCAATTTGCCGAGCAACGCATCCGACTCAATTCCCGCCCGCCGCGTCCCCATCAGCCCATCGGCCAGCGCATTCACCGCCGCGAACGCACCACCCAGCGCCCCGCGCGCCGCCACCGCCCGCAACGCATATTCGCCATCGCGCAACCCCAGCAATAACGCCGCAATTTGCCGATACCCCCGGTTCGCCCGCCGCCAAGCCAGCGCATAGCCGCATCCAATCCCGATAATGAGCGCAACCGCGATCACCACAGTCTTCGCAAAAGCGGGCACCATCATGTTCGCAACAGAGACAGTCTGCGATAAAACGCACTGCGCGACAGGCCCAGCCGTTTCGCCGCCAGCTCAACATCGCCGCCCGCCTCCGCCATCGCGCGCTGCACCAAATAACGCTCCGCCTGCTCCAAGGTCATGCGCTCAAGCGGCAACTCCGCCACCGACCCCAGCCGCAACTGCGCCACACCGATCATTTCATCCTCGGCCAGCAGCACCGCGCGCTCCACCACATGCGCCAACTCGCGCACATTGCCCGGCCAGCGATGCGCCGCCAGCGCGGCCAGTGCCGCAGGCAGAAATCCCCGAACCGTCCGGTGATGGCGCGCCGCCGACTCTGCCAAACAATGGCCCGCCAGCAGCAACACATCATCACCCCGTTCGCGCAACGGCGGCAGGGCAATTTCCACCGTGTTCAGCCGGAACAATAAATCCTGGCGAAACCGCCCTTGCGCAATCAAACCCTGCACATCGGCATTGGTCGCCGCAATCACCCGCACATCAACCCGCCTCGGCTTCGCCTCGCCCACCCGGGTAATCATCCCATCTTCCAGCACCGAGAGCAGGCGCGCCTGGGTCGCCAAACTCGCATTGCCGATTTCATCCAAAAACAACACCCCGCCATCGGCAATTTCAAACCGCCCAATCCGGTCGGCCTTCGCATCGGTGAACGCACCGCGCACATGGCCGAATAATTCCGCTTCAATCAGGCTTTCCGGCACCGATCCCAAATCAAGCGTCACAAACGGCTTGGCGCTCCGCCGCGACAACGCGGCAATGTGCCGCGCAATCACCCCCTTGCCGGTGCCACTCTCGCCGGAAATCAATACCGGCACATTCGCGGGCGCGATTTTCGCAACCAGGTCCAGTACCGCGCGCATCGGCGCGGACTGGCCAATAATATCGCCCTGCTCCGCCGGATGGATCAAGCTCGCCGCCGTGCCTTGCGCCCGCGCCAACGCCAACTGGCTGCGCAGCACCGTGATCAGCCGGGTATTCTCCCACGGTTTTTCCAAAAAATCCGCCGCCCCCGCTTGCAACGCGCGCACCGCCAAATCAACCGATCCCCACCCGGTAAGCACCACCACCGGCAGCGCCGGATCGCGCGCTTTCACCGCAGCGAGCAGCCGTAACCCCTCATCGCCCGAGGTCGTATCCGCGGTGAAATTCAAATCCAACAGCAGCGCATCAACGCTGCCCGCCTCCAACAGCAAAGCCGCCTCCGCCAGCGAAGCCGCCCCCTTAGTGTCGAAACCCTCGGCTTGCAGCACCAGCGCCAAGGCCTCGCGGCTATCGCGCTGATCATCCGCAATCAGAATGGTACGCCGCATCGCTCACCCCGCATCCAATAATGTGCGCACCGACATCCGTGCCGCCATCCGCGCCGGACGCCAGGCTGCGCCCAGCACAATCACCACCACCAGCGAGAAAATGCCGCAAAACACCGCCAGTTTGATCCCATCGACATCAACCAGAACCGGCGCCATCGCGCGCAGCAGCAGCAACGCGCCCGCCACCCCAACCGCCAGCCCGACGCTGAGCAACCAGAGCGCATCGCGCAACGCCTCGCGCAATAATCGAGCGTGATTGGCGCCGAGCATGGCGCGCAATCCAAATTCCGGCAAGCGCGCCCGGGCAATCAACCCATTCACCGCATAAACACCCAGCCCCGCTAACACCAGCGCAATCGCGGCGAAGCCCGCCGCCATCGCCGCCGCCAGGGTGCGAAATGACTCATGGATGAATATTTTTCGGCTATAGGATTGCACGCTGAGCACCAGCGCACCGGGCACGGCCTTGGTAATTTGAGCCCGCACTGCGCTGAGCGCCGTCCCAAACGCACCATGATACGCCGCAATAATATGCACGCCATTCAACGTGACTCGGTCAAATTTGAACGAGTGCAGCGGCACATACATGCTCCCCGGCGATGCGTGCCAGGGCGTGACCCGCCAGATCACCTTGTTGGTCACCCCAATAATCCGGTACAGTCCCAATCCATCCAAATTCACCGACCGGCCCACCACCTGATCGGTGCCAAATAACCGCTTGGCGAAGCCCGCGCCGACAATAATCACTTTCGCGCCGCTCTGATAATCCAGCCGGGA